>JBMLMS010000248.1:0-15882 GCA_049243925.1 Pirellulales bacterium | reverse complement strand
GAGGCTTCGGGCTCCCCGTGTCCCGCTCGCCGGCGTATTTGACCAGCGAAGCCATCTTCACGCGAACACCCGGCATCGTGCCGCTGTTCGCTTGGCGGGCCTCCGCCCGCTGGTGCAAAACCGGGCCTCCGGCCCTGACGTTCGCGTGGGGAGCCGAGCTTTGCTCGGCGACCGTAAGCCGGCGCCGACGCCGGGACGGCGGCGACGGCGCGACACTCGCCAGGCGCAGCGCAGGCAAATCCGAGTGAGCCGAAGCCGGGCACCGATCCGCCGCAGGCGGATTGGTCGGGCGGAGGCGAACGTCCGGAGAGCGGGATATGGGGAGCCCGAAGCCGGTTTTTGCCAGTTGATCGCCGTTCTGTGCCGAAAAGAAGCAGGGCGGGAGGCGGAGCATGAGAATCGTGGTCGTAGTGGCGTGCGTCGTGGCGGCGGTCGTCGGCCGGGCGGACGAACTGCAGTTGCACGATTTCGACGGTGTGGCGTCGCTCGCCGCTGCGCTGCGCGCGAGTGATCTCGAAGTCGAGGACGAGGCGGCCGCGATCGGCGTCATCGTGAAAGGTCCCACGGCGCCCGATCAGGTGCGGCAGCCTCTGACGGCCGAGGTGCGACATCGGATCAATGTGATCGACGGGTTGATCGACGGGGTCGAGGTGATGGCGGGGATGCAGGCCGATCGCACGATGATCAGCGACGGGCCGGCGAAGCTGGTCGGGGGCGTGGGAATGGCCGCGGAGCACGCGAGCGGCCGCGAGACGCTCGAGGTGCGGACGCTCGTGGGCCAAAACGAGCAGTGGGGCCGGATCGGGCTCGAGGTGGGGCCGCGGATCGAGCGCCGGCTGCCGGGGGGCATCACGCTGTTTTTCGACGGCAAGGCGGAGGCCACCTCGACGCCGTGGCAGCCGATCGGCGGGCAGTCGCTGCCCGGCTTGGCGACCGACGGCCTCGGCCTCATCGGCGTGACCGGTCGCACGGGCCTCTTGCGCTGAGCGGCTAGGCGAGGTCGCGATTCTGGAAGAGCACGAGCGCCACGAGCAGGGCGACGGCCGAGTAGAGGGCGGCATAGAGCGCGGCCCAGCCGAGATACACCCACGGCACGGGCACGCCGCCGACCACTGCCGCCTCGATCGTGAAGTGTTCGAGCACGGGCAAGAGCGTCGCGAATAATTGCCCCACGAACCGCACGATCGCGAACTTGCCCACGCTGGATTGCACGATCAGCGGCACGAGGTGGCCGAGCGCGTAGATCGTGAAGCAGATGATGAGGTTGGGGATCATGCCCAGGCGAGTGGAGACGGCGAGGCTCACGGCGGCGAGCAGGATCGTCTCCAGGAGTGAGAGCACGAGGCCCGGTACGACCGTGATCATCTCGTCGGCGCAGTCGCGCCACAGTGGATCGACCTTTGACGATTCGCGGGCGTCGTACACCACCTTGAGGCTCGTCGTAGCCATCAAGACGCTGCCCAGGATCAGAAACACGAGCAGGCTCACGAGCACGAGGCCGGCGAACTTGCCGAGGATGAACTGCGGCCGGGTGAGCGGCTTCGAGAGCACCGTGAGCGCCGTGCGGCCCTCGATTTCGTCGGCCACCGCCACGCTCGCCGTCCAGACGACCACGAGCAGGGCCAGCACCTTGATGAGCGTGAGCCCGCTGTCCTTGAGCATCTTCACGTCTTCGCCAAACGTGTTGTAGGGAATCACGATGAACAGCACGAGCAGCACGGCGCCCACGATGAGCGCCACCGTGAAGACCGGCTGGCCGATCGCCTCCTTCGTGGTCGTGGCGGCCACGGCCGCCACGCGGCGCGGGATGAGCCGAAACAACGCATAGGCTGCGGCGATCACGAGCAGCGTAGACGCTGTCCACGGCAGGATGCCCGACTGGGGAAACTCTGGCTCCAGGCTGGCGCGTACGCGGAGCGTGACCGGCTCGGCCGACGGGTTCGTGGCTTCGAGCTTGGCCCGCGCGCCGAGGAACGGGCTCGTGGCTCCTTCGCTCCGCTTCCACGTCCAGGCAGTCGCCGCCTGGAGATCGACGTCTGGCACCTTGGCCATCGCGAAGCCCTCGATCGCCTGCTGCGTGCGCACCGTGAGCGGCGCGGAGCTTTCGAGCGAGAACGAGGCGAGTTCCTGCGGACGCAGATCGAGCTCGATCGGCTGGAGCGCCGCGTGGGGCGCGATCGTGACCGTGCGGTCGAGGGCGTCGCTCGACGCCATCCGGGCGAGCGACCGGGCGATCTGGCCGAGGGGCACGAGCGGCGCGAACGCCACGGCCACGAACGTCAGCGCCAAGAGCAGCCAGCCGAGCGGGCCGGCGAACCCGTCTCCCAGGCTCTCCCGGGCCTCCGTCGCGGCCCGCGGCTGCACCACGCGGAGCAGCCCCCAGGCCGCGAGGATGCCGACGAGCGCGAGGGCGCCGCCTGCGCCCACGAGCCAGATGGGAGGCACGGCGATCAGCCAGCGATTGGCGAACAGTGGCAGTGGCACGCACATGGTCGGGGGCCGCACGGAGCGATGAGGGATGTCGTCTCGAGGCCCTGATTGTGCCTCGCGGCGGCGTCAGGCGGAAGTGCCCGTGTGCGGGCCGGCGAGCACGGTCGCGGCCGGGCCGTCGAGGGGCCAACGGGCGAGCACGTGATGGACGTGGTCGAGTCCAATGCTCTCCACGATCGCCAGGTCGTCAGCCACCGAGCGGTAGCGGCCCGTGTGGGCCCACTCCAAGCCTACGCCAAACAGCCGGCGCCGTGGCCGTTCACCGGCCAGCACCACCCGGCCGGCGAGCTTGTTGCGGGCCTGAGCGAGTTCGGCGGCCTTGATGCCTTGCCGGGCGGCGTCGGCGTAGCACGCGACGATTCTCGCCAGGAGAGACTCCACGTCGGCGGCGTCGCACGAGAGCTGCGTGGCGAAGAAGCCCGCGTCGAGAAAGTCGTGGTGATGGAGCGACGCATGCTCCGCTTCGCCGGAGTCGACGAGCGACCAATAGAGATGGCTGCCCGACTCGTCGCCCAGGATCACCGCGAGCAGCTTCGCCGGGTAGCGGTCGTCATCGCTACCATCGGGCCCGGCCGACATTCGCACCGCGTACTCGAGCGCCGCGCCCGGGCGGGTGATCGACTCCACGATCGACCGGCCGCCGTCGGGGTGGGCCGTGGCCGGGACGGTGCGCGGAGCCGTAGCCTGCGGCTCCCAGTCGCCGCAGTGCCGCCGCGCCGTCTCGACAAGGGCGGCGAAGTCCACCGCGCCGGTCGCCGCCAGCACGAGGTTGTCGGGGGCATACCGCCGCCGGTGATAGTCGCGCATCGCGTCGACGGAGAGCGCGGTGATCGAGTCAACCGTGCCGAGCACGCTGCGGGCCAGCGGGTGGCCGGCGAAGAACGCCGCCCGGCAGCGGTCGTCGGCGCCGAAGGGCGGCTGGTCGTCGTACATCCGAATTTCTTCAAGGATCACGAGTTTCTCGGTCTGGAAGTCTTCGTCGCGGAGCGCCGGCCGCATCATCCGCGCGAGGAGCGACACGGCCTCGTGCTGCTGCTCCGGGAGCACGGCGGCGTGGTAGACGGTGTCTTCCTCGCTCGTAAACGCATTCGCCGCGGCGCCCATCCAGTCGAAGCGGCGGTTGATCTCGTCTCCGGAGAGGTCGTGTGTGCCCTTGAACACCATGTGCTCGAGAAAATGGCTCGCCCCCCAGAGGGCGTCGGTCTCGTCACGGGCCCCGGTCTTCACGAAGAAGCCGACGCTCGTCGAGAGCGCGCCGTCGGTGATCTCGGCGATCACGTCGAGGCCGTTGGGCAGGCGTTCATGCCGAAACTGCATCGGGCACCTCCAACGGCTCACGGCCGAGCGACACCACCGACAGGTCGCGGACAGGATGGGCGGCCAGCCAGGCTTCGATCGTGGACACGGTGAGCCGGTCGTAACGGGCCAGTTCGTCGGCGAGCGTGCGCACGGCACCGAGGTGATACCACTGGCGGGCGATCGCTCCGGCCCGCGCGGCACTCGACTCCTGCTGCATGACGAGCCCGCTCTTCGCCCGGGCCTTCACGCGGTCGAGTTCCTCGCTTTGAATCGTGCCGGGCAGCCGGCCGATTTCCGCCACCATCACGTCGAGCGTCTCCTGGGCGCGGGCGGCGCTCGTGCCGGAATAGCACACGGCCGCGGCGTGGTCGCGCAGCGTTTGATACCCGGCCGACACGCTGTAGCAGAGCCCGCGCCGTTCACGCACCTCGGTGAACAGCCGCGCGCTCGAGCCTCCGCCGAGAATCGCGAGCGCCGCGGTCGCTTCGTAGGATTCGTCGCTGCGGTAGGGCGGGGCCGACCAGGCCAGGGCGATGTGGGTCTGCTGTGCGTCGTGGGAAACGTGACGGAACCGCGGGCCACGCGGCCCCGCTTGAACCGTCGGCGCCGGGCCCGCCTGCCAGTCGCCGACGAGCGCCGTCATGCGCCGCACGAAGTCCGGCCAGTCGATTCGGCCTGCGATCGCGATGATCGTGCCGGCCGGCCGCACGTGCGCCGCGACGAAGCCGCGGATCGCGGCGAGGTCGAGCCCTTCGACCTGGGCCGAAATGCCTTCGCTCGGCATGCCCCAGGGCGTCGGATAATGCAGCTGGCGAAGCGCCGACATCGCCCGGTGGGCCGGGTCGTCTTCGGTGCCGGCGAGATTTTGCAGGACCATCTGCCTCGCGCTTTCGAGCTGATCGGCCTCGAGCCGCGGGCGGCGCAGGATGTCGGCGTAAATTGGCAAGGCTTCGGGCAGCTGGCGGGCGACCATCGCGCCCGCAAAGCTCGCGTGGCTCGTGGAGACGGCCTGCGACCACTGAATACCCGCGCCTTCGAGCGATTCGATGATCTCGCGGCTCGAGCGGTCACCCGCGCCGCGGAGCATCATCTCGCCGGAAAGCGTGGCGAGCCCGCAGCGGCCGGGCCCGTCGTACACCGCCCCGGCGGGTGTGTGAAACGCGATCGCGACCGATTCGAGGCCCGGTAGATCCTCGCCGAGGAGGACGATGCCATTGTCGAGCGTGGCGGAGAAGAGAGACTGCTTCACAGGCAGGCGGCTTCCGCCACGAGGAGCGAGTCCGTCGCCGCGACGTCCGCATAGGGAGCGGCGGTCGCTGCTTCGGCAGCCACGGCCGGATCGACCACTTTGTAGACCGTCTTGGCCTTGCGAAAGCCGAGTTGCTGATAGAGACGCACGGCCCGGGTGTTGCTCGCCGTGACTTCGAGCGACGCCCGCCTGAGCCCGTGCCCCCGAAAGGCCGCGAGCGTCTGCTCGATGAGGCAGGTGCCGAGTCCGCGACCGCGGTGCGCGGGCACGATGCCGATATTTTGGATCGAGCCCATCCCGAACCGGTCGACCACCCCCTGGATCGTGCCGCACCATTCGAGATCGCCGAGCGCGTCGTTGCAAACGACGAGCCAGGTGGCGGTTGGCAGAAAGCCCGACTTGCCGCGGATCTCGCGCATCAGCCGGCGGCAGCCTTCGAGGTCGCCGAGACAGGGAAACACGGTGGCGTCGATCTCACTGCGAAACGCCCGAAACTTCGTCCGGGCGTGGACATCGAGCAGGGCTTCGTTCCAGGGCACGAAGCGGTAGCCGGCTGGAAGCGGCTGCAAGCGCCGGCGGGAGGCCAGGTCTGCATCCATCCGAAACCGCTTGAAATAGCTCGATTTCATGAGTGCTCCCGGGAAACCACCTGCCGCACTTCCGCCAGGGTAAGTATGCCCTCCCCGGCGGTCAACGCGCCGGTCAACATGGGGCGCAAAGCGGAGCGCATTGCTGGGGTGGGGACAATGCTCTATGATTTTGAAGGTTCAAAAAATGAGTTTTGGCTTCCCAAAATCGGTGTGGGCACTTGGCCTGTGGGCCGGCGTCGTGGCCATGGCAGGCTGCGTCGATGCCGCGTCTGACGCCGATCGCGCGGCCCCGCGGGTGCTCGCCACCACGACGATCGTCGCCGATCTCGTGCGTCATGTGGCCGGTGACCGCGTGACGGTCGACTGCCTCATGGGGCCGGGTATCGATCCCCATGGCTACAAGGCGACGCCCCGCGACGCCGACCGTCTGGCCCGCGCCGATCTCGTCGTCGCGTCGGGCCTCCATCTCGAAGGCAAGCTCGGCGAGTTGCTCGAGAAGCTCGGGGCCCGCACCCGCGTGGTGGCCGTCGCCGAGGCGTTGCCGCGTGACCGGCTGCTCGAGGTCGGCCCCGGCCTCTACGATCCGCATGTCTGGTTCGACCCGCAACTGTGGAGCCTGTGTGCGGCAGGGGTGGCCGATGCGCTCGCCGACATCGACCCGGCGGGAGCCACGCTCTTTCGGCAACGGGCCCGCGATCATGCGGCACGGCTCGTGCAGCTCGACGAAGAGCTCCGCGGCCGCATCGCCGCGATTCCCGCCGAACGCCGCGTGCTCGTGACCGCCCACGACGCCTTCCGCTACTTCGGCCGCGCCTTTTCCGTCGAGGTCGTCGGCGTGCAGGGCACGAGCACTGAGAGCGAGGCGGGCCTCGCCGACATCAACCGGCTCGTCGATCTGATCGTCGCCCGCAGGCTTCCGGCCGTGTTCGTGGAGACGAGCGTGTCCGACCGCAACGTGCAGGCGCTCCAAGAAGGTGCTCAGGCCCGCGGCCACAAGGTGCGGCTCGGCGGGCGTCTGTATTCCGATTCGCTCGGTGAGCCTGGGAGCGATGCCGAGACGCTCGAGGCCGTGTTGCGGGCGAACGTCGCCGCGATCGTGGACGGACTCGCCGGAGATCCATGATGCCCGGCTCCGGCGCCTCCGCCTGCCCGGCGGTCGAATTCCACGACGTGACGGTGGCCTACGGCCGCAGGCCCGTCCTTTGGAACATCGATCTCGTGATCGAGGCCCCCGGTCTGTTCGGAATTCTCGGGCCGAACGGCGCCGGCAAAAGCACGCTCTTGAAGGCGGCCCTCGGCCTCGTGCCGCTGGTCGGCGGACGGGTGGCGCTCTTCGGGCGGCCGCTCGCCGAGGTCCGCACCCGGATCGGATACGTGCCCCAACGCGAAACCGTCGACTGGGATTTTCCCGTGAACGTGATGGACGTGGTGCTGATGGGCACCTACGCGCGGCTGGGGTGGCTGCGCCGTCCGGGTGCCGCCGAACGCGACCGGGCCCGCGCGGCGCTCGACCGCGTCGGCCTCGCCGATCTCGCCGGCCGTCAGATCGGCCGGCTGTCCGGGGGGCAGCAGCAGCGGGTGTTTCTCGCGCGGGCGCTGGCCCAAGACGCCGAGCTCTATTTTTTCGACGAACCACTGGCCGGGGTCGATGTCCGGTCGCAGGAGCAGATCTTTCGCGTGCTCGATGATCTGCGGCGGGAAGGCCGGCTCGTGGTCGTGGTGCATCACGACCTGCGCACCGCCGCCGATTGGTTCGACGGTGCGGCGCTGGTCGACATGCGGCTGGTGGCAGCCGGGCCCACCGCGGCGGTGCTCACGCCTGAGAATCTCCGCCGCACCTACGCCGGCCACATCGACGTGCTCGACGAGCTCGGCCGCGCGGTCGCGCGTGGAGGCCGCACGGCATGAACTCCCTGGCCGCCATCCCCTATAACACGCTCGTGGTGGCGGCGGCCGTGGCCGTGGTGGGATTTGCGTCGGGCGTGGTGGGCTGCTTCGGCGTGCTTCGGCGCCGGGCGCTCGCCGGCGACGCCGCCGCACACGCCACGCTCGCCGGCGTGGTGGCCGCGTTCGTGGTCACGGGGCGGCGCGATCTGCCCACGCTCCTCGCGGGGGCGTTCGTGGCCGCGGTGGCGAGCCTGGGGTGTCTCGTTCTCATCCGGCGGTTCACGCGCACCCGCGACGACGCCGCCACCGCGCTCGTGCTCAGCGTGTCGTTCGGCATCGGCATCGTGCTGCTCTCGGGGCTCTCGGCCCGGGGCATTTCGGGAGCCGGCGGCCTCGAGCAGTTTTTGCTGGGCCACACCGCGGCCCTCACCGCCACCGACGCGATCACGCTGGCCGCCGTGTCGGCGATGGTGGTGCTCGTCGTCTGGGCAGGCCTCAAGGAGGCCACGCTCGTCTCGTTCGATCCGGCCTTTGCCGCCGCCACGGGGTGGCCCGTGGCGGTCATCGACTACGCACTCGTGGCGCTCGTGGCGGCGATGGTCGTGGTGGGGCTGCCGGCGGCGGGCGCGGTGCTCGTGACCGCGCTGGTGGTGATTCCGCCGGTGGCAGCGCGGCAGTGGACGGACCGCGTGCCCACGATGCTCATCCTCGCCGGCGTGATCGGCCTCGTGGCGGCCGTGGGGGGCGTGGCCGCGAGCGCCGCGGTGCCCCGGCTGGCCACCGGGCCGACGATCGTGCTCGTGGCCGCCGGCCTGTTCGCCGTGTCGTTTTTTTGTGCGCCCGAGCGGGGCTGGTTCGCCCGCCGGCGGGGCGCGTGAGGCACGGCCCATGACCATCGACACGGCAGCGAGCGTGTGGGGCGAGTTCAGTGCCATGCACGCCTGGGCGATCGCCACGGCGGCCGTCGTGGCGGCTGGCTGCGCCCTCGTGGGCACGCTGCTGGTCGTGCGGCGGATGAGTCTGCTCGGCGACGCGATCAGCCATGCCGTGCTGCCGGGGATCGCCGTCGCCGTGTTGGCGGGCGGCCGGCCCGGCGGCGTGCTCGTGCTCGTGGGCGCGGTGGCGGCGGCGCTCGTGACCGTGCTGCTCGTGCAGGCGTTGCGGCGGGAGGGCGGTCTCGCTGCCGACGCCGGCACGGGCGTGGTTTTTACGACGCTCTTCGCCCTCGGCGTGGTGATCATCACGGCTGCGGCATCACGGATCGATCTCGATCCCGGCTGCATCCTGTATGGCATCCTCGAACTCGTGCCGTTCGACACCGTGCGCGTCGCCGGCCTGGAGGTGCCCCGCGCGTTTCTGACCGGTGCGGGCGTGCTCGCCGTCGTGGCCGTCGGCCTCGCCGTCACCTGGAAGGAGCAGCTCTTCACCGCTTTCGACAGCGACGCGGCCCGGGCCGTGGGCCTGCCGGTGGCCGCCGTCACGGGCGGGCTGCTCGCCGCCACGGCGCTCGTCACGGTCGCGAGCTTCGAGGCAGTGGGGGCGATTCTCGTCGTGGCCATGCTCGTCGTGCCGGCCGCCACGGCCGAGCTCCTCGTGCGGAGGCTGCACGTGATGGCGCTGGTGGCGATGCTCCTCGGCGTGGTGGCGGCCGTGATCGGGTATCTGGCGGCGTGGCGGTTCGATACGAGCGCGGCCGGCATGATGGCCGTGGTGCTGGGGCTCGAATACGTGGTCGCGGCGATCGTCGCCCCGGAGGATGGGGTGGTCGCCCGCCTGGCGGCCCGGCTCGCGCTGGGGTGGCGGGTGACGTGCGAAGACACGCTCGCACTCATCTGGCGGGCCGACGAGGCCGCGGCGGGCGTGGCCCCTCAGCCTTTTCGCTCGCCGGGCGAGTGGGCGGCAGGCCTGTGGCTCGCGGCCAGCGGCCGGATCGTGCGCGAGGCCGGCCGCTGGGGGCTCACGGCCATCGGCCGCGCGGAGGCGGAGACGGTGGTGCGGTCGCACCGGCTGTGGGAGGCATGGCTCGGCCGTCACGCCGATCTGCCGCTCGATCATCTCCATCCGCCGGCCGAATGGATCGAGCATCACCTCGGCGCTGATCTCAGACGTCGGATCGAGGCCGACGTGGGCGCCGAGGAGAGCGACCCGCACGGGCGGTCGATCCCGCGCGAGCCGTAGCGCCCGCCATGCGGCGCAGCGCGGCGAGGTTCGCGCGGTCTTGCGCGGGCGTCATCACACCCTGGGCGTTTTCCTTGGGCGTTTCCAGAATCAGCGGGATGCCGCGGAGCCGCGGATGGTTGACGAAGAGCCGAAAGGCCTCGCGACCGATCTTGCCCTTGCCGATCGCCTCGTGCCGATCGACCCGCGAGCCGAGATCTTTCTTCGAATCGTTGGCGTGAATCGCCACCAGCCGGTCGAGGCCGATGCAAGCGTCGAATTCCCGGAGCGTGGCATCGAGCGCCGTCTGCGGCGCGAGTGCATAGCCGGCCGCGAACACGTGGCAGGTGTCGAGGCACACGCCCACGCGGCGTGTCAGGCCTGGCACCGCGTCGATCCGCTCGAGCATCGTGCCGATCTCCGCGAACGACGCCCCGAGGCACGAACCCTGGCCCGCGGTCGTCTCGATGAGGATGCCGGCGGCGAGCCCCTTCGTGGCCATCAGGGCGGCGGCGATGCCGTCGGCCGCGCGGGCCACGGCGACATCGACGGGCTGGTCTCCCGCGGCGCCCGGATGGGCCACCACCCACGGGATGCCGAGCGCCTCGGCCCGCTCGAGCTCCGTGACGAGCCCTGCGATCGACTTGCGGCGGAGTGTCTCATCGGCCGCCGCGGGATTGATCAAATACGAATCGTGCGCGATCACGAGCCGCAGGCCCGCGTCGAGCACCGCCTTGCGGAAGGCCGCCGCGGCGGCTGGATCGAGCGGCGGCACGTCCCAACGATTGATGTTGCGGGTAAACACCTGCAGGCACTCGCAGCCCGTCTCTACCGCCCGTTCCACGGCCTTCGGAAAGCCGCCGGCGATCGATTGGTGGGCGCCGAGCACGGGATGGGGCGCCGCTCTACCGGAGGCCGGGCGGCGTTTCACGGGCCGTTGCGCCCGCTGTTTTGCTGTCATTGCACACTCCCTTTTTGACGGTTCGCCGCGCGGTCGTAGACTTCACGTGTTCGATCCGTCTTCAGGAGCCGACCGCCATGGGCACCGCGTTGTACCTGATCGCCACCGGTGCGGTCGCCGTCGTGGCCGGCCTGGCGACGGCCCTTGCCCTACGGCCGATCCGCAAGGCCCGCCAGACCGAGCGGCTCGCCCGTACCCAACGGGATTTTCACCGGCAGCGCGAGCAGCTCGAAGCGAAGTTCATCGAGCGGGCCAGCCAGACCGGCAAACCCCGCGGCCTGCGGTGGACCGACGTCGCCTTCGACGACGACGTGGTCTACGCCCGCAACCGAAAGTCGGGCGGCCTCAAGGCGCTCGTCGCGATCGAGGTCAGCTTCGAGGCGATCGAGGGTGGCGGCATGGAGCACGTGGAAGCGGTCTCGAACGTCCGCGCCGCCACGGCGGAGTTTCTCTACGACGGCACCCGCTGGAAGACCGACGGCCGCGTGTACTTCAATCTCGCCCCGACGGCGACGGTGAAGTATCTCGCCTCTGATCTCGAACTTGTGGCGGAAGAGCACGCTGCGAAGGCGTGAGCTGAGCATCGATACGATAGCGGCGGCGGATCAGCCGGAAGAACCATTCTTCCGGGAGCAGTTTCCGCAGCCTCATGAGCAGCGGGGCAGGGGCCGCCACCGGATAGCGAAGCCGCCAGCCTCGATCGGTGATCGCGCGCACGATCGTGGCTGCCACCACCTCGGGCGGGCTGCCGCCACGACCGCCCGCCAACGAGATCGCCTCGCAGCGGGCGACGAGGTCGTCGTACCCGGCCCCGGGCGGAGCCACGATCGGCTCCCGGCTGCGGCCGTAAAACTCCGTGCGAATCGCCCCGGGCTCGACGAGCCGCATCCGAATGCCGAACGGCCGCAGTTCGAACGCGAGCGACTCGCTGAACCCCTCCACGGCCCACTTGGTCGCGTGATAGATGCCATAGAGCGGAAACGTGACGCGGCCCCCCATCGACGACACCTGCACGATCGTGCCGCTTCCCTGTCGCCGCATCACCGGAATCACGGCCCGCGTGACCCGCATCAGGCCGAACACATTGGTCTCGAACTGCCGCCGGATCGTCGCGTCGTCGGTCCCCTCGAACACGCCGTCCACCGCATAGCCGGCGTTGTTGACGAGCACGTCGAGGCGGCCGAAGTGCGTGAGCGTTGCCGCCAGCGCCGCCTCGACGCTGTCCTGGCTCGTGACGTCGAGCGGCAGCACGATCACGCCGGGGAGCGCCGCCAGATCCGCGCCATCGGCAGGCTTGCGCATCGTCGCCGCCACGCTCCCGCCAGGCTTGGCGCACGCGGCCACGGTCGCGCGACCGATGCCGGACGATGCGCCGGTGATCAAAACGGCAGGAGCGGGCATGGCGGCGAGCCTGTTCAGAGATGCGGTAAACGTTCACACCATAGCCGGTGTGAATGGGTTTCGCACCCCAGCCCGGCCGCAGCCATGCCCTCAGCGAGCGCCGCAACGCCGTGTTTCGCCGAAAGATGCCCGGCGTGGGCTTCGTCAAAACGGGCACGTCGATCGCCATTCGACTCTCCGGCCGTCGGCCGGGTGGGTGACGGCCAGCAGCGTGGCGTGGAGCAAGAGCCGCGGGGCCAGACTTGCTTCACAGTCTGCTGGCGTCTCGTCGTCGCCATAGAGCGGGTCGCCGAGAATCGGATGGCCGAGGGTGGCGAGGTGGAGCCGGATCTGGTGGGATCGCCCGGTGATCGGCTCCACATCCAGCCGGGCCCGATCCAGGCGGGCCCGGTCTCCGAGCCGCTCGAGCACTCGCCAGCGGGTCTGCGACGGCCGGCCCGTTTCATGATCGATGCGATACCGCGGCGGTCGGGCGGGATCCCGGGCGATGGGCTGATCGATGAGGCCGCTTGAGTGCTCGGGCACACCCCGCACGATGCAGTGATAGTGTTTCTTCACCTGCCGCTGTTCGAACTGCCGGCTGAGGTCGCGTTGGGCGTCTGCATCGAGGGCCATGAGCATGAGGCCGGAGGTGTCCCGATCGAGCCTGTGCACGACGAGCGCCGTGGGAAACAGCTCCTGCACGCGGCGCGCCAGGCAATCCTGCAGGTCGGGCCCGCGGCCCGGCACGGCGAGCAGCCCGGACGGCTTGTCGAGCACGAGCAGCCGGTCGTCACGGTGAACGATGCTCGGCATCCAAAACCTTTCGCGTCGCGTTGCACCACGGGACGACTTTCGATCACAATCCCGGGGTTCTTCGGTGTACGGAGGAAAGAACCACAGCCGCCGCATCGTATCGCAACGAGGGCCTGTTTCGCGCCGGTGAGCGGATCCAGGGCACGGGCGACTTCTTTCGTGGCGGGTTCATGCTCCCCCGTTCTTTGGCCGAGTTCCGCGAGATCGCCAGGATCGCAGCAGGGCGATCACGCCGGGAATGACGAGGAGCCACCCGCCGCCGTTGAGAAAATCCCGGGCGGGCAACGGCAGGTGTCGCGTGATCGGTTGCAGGAGATCGTAGGCCGGCTGCAACAGGTGGTTGACCGACTCCCATCGCCGCCACAGCCGGCGGGCCAATGGGCCTTCTTCCACGCCGAGCTGCTCGATCCGCTGCTGCATTCCCTGCAGGCCAGCGGGGGCCGCCGCCACGGAGCGACCGCCTGCGTGAACGCCGCGGCCGTGTCGGGGATGGGCCTTGGCAGTCGCGCCCTCCTGGACGCCCACGAAGAAGCTGAAGACCAGCGATAGCATTGCCATTGCAAAGATGTCGACGAGCAACTGGTTGACGAAGACGATCATTCCCGTGCGAAACGGGATCTTCCAGAGCAGCACCTGCACGACCCCCCCGGCGCACAGCGCGAACATCACCGGCAGGTAGCGGATCAACGGCACAAAGCCGAGAACATGCCACTTCAGGCCCTGCGGCTCCTGCATCCAGTTCCAGTAGTGGTAGCCCGGTGGAAAAGCGATGCCGAGTTGTGGGTCTTGCATCATGCGGGCGAACACGTAGCCAGAGATGTCATAGGTGAGATAGACGGCCAGCCCCATCGCGACGATGGTCTTCAGGGCGCCAACGAGCGTGCCCGGGCCATCATCCGTCCAAAACGCGGTCACGCGGACGAGCACCAGGATGGCGATCGGGATCATCAGCAGCCAGTAAAGGATCACGAGCAGACTGGAATGCTCGATGACAGGGATCACATCGCACCTCGTGGTTCAGGGATTGCCCGGATCTGGGTTGCCACGCCGTTCACGCGGAGCAGAACAGGCTGTCTGCCACGGTTGTAGTCGTTGGCAGGTTCGTGTGCTTGGGCCTGACCGACTTTTGACAAAAAGCCCAGGACTGAAGTCCGGGGACACCGAGACTCGCCGTGTTGCTACCGCGGCGTGTGGCCGCGGAGCCATTCTGGCCAGATGCACCATGCGTCGAAGCCGGCCGGCGGCTGCTTGCCGATGGAGTCGTCGCATTCGCCTCCTCCCACGCTGGGCAGCGGCTTGCAGCACTGGCCGCTGGCCGCGAGCTGGTCGAGCCGCAGCTGCCTGCGATCGACTGCCCCACCAACAGGCCCGCCCGGCACAACTCAGCGACCAGCCGGAGCTCATACGCAGTTCACTGGACGGAAAATGCTGGCGGAAGTGCCATTGGCCGGGCCGTCCTTTATCACCTTTTGCGGAACGTGAATGCGGCGACGGCCGCCGCTGGGAGGAGCAGGAGGCTGCTGGCAACCTCTACCCGCACAACCTCCAGGAGTTCGGCTACGTCGTCGAGTCGGCAGACCTGGCCCGCGTGGCGCTCGCGAAGTATTGGGATCCGATGTGGACGTTCACGAGCCGCCTGGCGCTGGGCGTCGATCGCTGACCGACGGTTGTAGGTGCAGGCTGGTAGTCTGCACACGGCTGCAAAGCACAGAGTGCCACTCTGTGCCTACAGGGGGCCCCGGGGGAAAGAAGCCCGCACAGTTTGCCGGCCCCGCGCAGTCTCTCGGCAATCTCGGCAAGGTCGGCATGCTTTCCGCAGAGTGCTTTATGCAAGACGGGTCTCTGGGCGTTGGCTCCGATACCTGATGCAGGAAGGCGCGCATGAGAGGCGCGAACGCGGTTGGGATCGTGATCGTCGGCTGCGCCATCGTGGCATCGCTGACAGCTGCCGCGCCGGCGGCTCCCGCCGGGGGCGGCCTGTTCGCCCGCGAACAGCCTGATCCGTTCGTCGTTGCCCAGGGCCACGTGAAGCAGGCGCGCGACTGGGGCACAGCGGCGGCGAAGCTCGCGGAGAAAAACGATCCGCATGCCGTCGACTTGTTCTATGCCGCCACGGAGGCGGCGTGGAACGCCGTGTGGACCTGCCCCGGGTCGCGCGAGATTCTTTGCGAAGCGTCCGAGCTCTATGCGGCCGCGCTCGAGGGGCTGCTCGAGACGGCCTGTGCGTTTGGTCGGCTGACGGAGCAGGGGCTCGTGCTCGGGCCGGCGTGCAAGCAGATCGTCGTGCCGATCCAGACGAAGGCGCTGCCGGTGGACTCCTCGATGATCGAGAAGGTGGTCGCAGCGCCGCCGCCCGGCGATTCCCGGATCACGCGGCACCACTGCCGCGGTGGATTCGGCCTGCCCGTCGTCATCCGCGTGAAGCCGGGGCCACCCGGGAGCCCGGGCCAGGTGTTCGCTCCAGACCGGCAGTCGCTCGCGGCCACGGCCGTGTTGCGGTTCAAGATGCCCGGCGACGAGACGTTTTTGCAGACGTTCGCCGGCCCGCTCGCCCGCGACCACGCCCCGGCGATCCTCGACCTCGCGAACCCCGTGGAGATCGCCGCGGTGCACATCGGCCAGGCGCGGCCGCTCTTGGCCGCGGACCTCACGGCGCCGCTGCTCGACGTACTCGAAGGCACGCCGAAGGCGGGGCTGACGGGGTTCATCCAGCCCTATGGCCGGGGCGACACGCAGCCGCGGCTCGAGTTTCTCGAGCCCCATCGGGCGGGAAGGATCCCGGTGGTGTTCATCCACGGCCTGGCGAGCGACGAGGGCACGTGGTTCGACCTGATCAACGAGCTGCGCACGTGGCCGACGTTTCATCGGCGATTCGAGCCGTGGGTCTACCACTATCCGACCGGCGCGTCGTTCCTGCAGTCGGCGGCGGTGCTGCGCCGCGAGCTCCGCAAGGCCGTGCGCACGCTCGATCCCGAGGGCACCGACCGCGCCCTGCAAAACATGGTGCTCGTCGGCCACAGCATGGGCGGCCTGCACGCGAAGCTGCAGGTGGT
>JBMLMS010000247.1:0-7147 GCA_049243925.1 Pirellulales bacterium | reverse complement strand
CGCAGGCAAATCCGAGTGAGCCGTAGCCTGGAGGGCGAAGGCGAACGTCCGGCGACGGGATATGGGGAGCCCGAAGCCGGCGCGCAATCCAACGCTCGGAGCGTCCGGCGAGACGGTACGGAGTAACCCCGAGCCGGGTTGGGAGAGTTGACGAACGCATGGCAGGCTAAAGCAAGGCCTACGACAGGGGCAGTCATGTCGCGCCGCATCACAGCCTCCACACGGCGCTGCCCCAGGCGAGGCCGCCGCCGAAGCCACACACCACGATCGTGCTGCCCGGGCCGACGCGTCCGGCCCGCCAGGCTTCGTCGAGCGCGAGCGGGATCGAGCCGCTCGACGTGTTGCCGTAGCGGTCGAGGTTCACCATGAACTTGTTCTCGGCGACGCCGAGGGCTGTCCGGGCGCCCTCGATGATCCGGGCGTTGGCCTGGTGCAAAATAAAAAGGTCGATGGCGTCGAGCGGCACGCCCGAGCGGTCGACGACCTGGCGGATATTTTCCTCGGCAAGCCGGATCGCCCACTTGAACACGGCCCGGCCGTCCATCTGCATGAACTGCTCGCGGCGCCCGGCGCCTTCGATGGTCACCGGCTGCCGCGAGCCGCTCATCGGGCACTGCAGGAGCCCCGCGCCACGGCCGTCGGAGCCGAGCGAGAAGGCAAGAAGCCCCGATTCCCGGCCCGAGGGCTGAGGCTCGACCGGCTCGAGGAGCACGGCCCCGGCGCCGTCGCCGAACAGAGGCCAGGTCTTGATGTCGTCGGGATCGACGACCCGCGAGTTCGTGTCGGCGCCGATCACGAGCGGGAGCCGGCTTGATCCGGCCACGACGAACTGGGCCGCCGTGACGAGAGCGTAGGCGAAGCCGGCGCAGGCGGCTGTCACGTCCATTGCGGCTGCGTCGAGGCCGAGCTTTTCCTGGACGATGCAGGCCGTCGATGGAATGCACATGTCGGGCGTGAACGTGCCGAGCACCACGAGGTCGACGTCGGCCGCGTGCCGTCCTGCCTGGGCGATCGCAGCCCGGCCGGCCTCGGCGGCCAGATCGCTCGTGGCCATCTCCGGCGGGGCGTGCCGCCGCTCGTGGATGCCGGATCGCTCCACGATCCAGGCCGGGTCGCAGCCGAACCGAGCGAGGTCGGCATTCGTGACCACGGTGGGCGGCGCGTAGCTCCCGACACCGGCGAGCCGAAATCCCACGGCCCGACCGAAGCGGGACGGCCGGGGCGAGGTGAGGATCTCGGACATGGGGCGCTGCCGGGGGACTCGGGCGGAACCCGAACATGGTACCGGCGGCCACCACGCGGCGCAAAGCAGGCCCGGGCCGCGTGCTACGCTAGAGCCCTCTCAGTCAGCCCATTCGGAGAAGTCGCTCATGCACCGCGTCCGTCCCGTCCTGCTCGCGTGCGTCGCCATGATCGCACTGGCCGCCATCGGCCGTGCGGAGACGCCCCCCACGGCATCCCTGCCCTCGATCTTCAACGGCCAGGATCTCACCGGCTGGCAGACACCGAACGAGCCCGCCTACTGGAGCGTCGTCGATGGCGCGATCGTCGGCCAGAGCGACGACCGCAAGCAGGGCTCGATGCTCTTCACGGAACAGCCGTATGGCGACGTGGTCGTGGAGGCGGAGGTGCGATTCACCGGCGAGATCGACAGCGGCATCATGCTGCGGAAGCCGGAAGTGCAGGTGCAGATCGGCGTGTCGCGGAGCCTGAAGCGCGACATGACCTGCTCATTCTACACCGGAACGTATCCCGAGGAGGCCCGGGCTCCCAAGGCCGCCGATCTCCTCAAGCCCGGCGCGTGGAACCGGATCCGCGTCGAGGCGAAGGGCGACACGTTCACCGTCTGGCTCAACGGCGAGCAGGTGTCGCAGTTCAAAGACGCGAAGTACGCGGCCCCCGCGCCGATCGGCCTGCAGATCCACGCCGGACTCGTGATGAAGGTCGAGTTCCGCGACATCCGTGCCCTCGCCCTGTAGAGATCGTGCCGGAGAAGGGCGGTCGAGCATGACGCAGGGTGATATCTCCCCTCCTGGTCCGAGGCCGAAGATCTGCCTCAACATGATCGTGCGAGACGAGGCGCACATCATCCATGAACTGGTGGCGGCGGTCGCTCCGCACATCGACTCGTGGGTGATCGTCGACACCGGCTCGACCGACGGCACGCAGGATCTGATTCGCCGCCTCATGGCCGATCGCGGCATCCCCGGGGAACTGCATGAGCGGCCCTGGCGCGACTTCGGGAGCAACCGCTCCGAGGCGATCGCGCTCGCCCGGGGCAGGGCCGATTACATCTGGGTGATGGACGCCGATGACGTCGTCGAAGGCACGGTTGATTTCAGCGGCCTCACCGCCGACTGCTACGCGATGCGGTTTCGCGACGGCATCACGTATTGGCGGCGGCAACTGTTTCGCGACGGCATGCCCTGGCGGTATCAGGGCGTGCTCCACGAGGTTGCCGTGTGCGACCTGCCCTACGCGGAAGCGCAGCTCGAGGGCGACTATCACATCCACTCGCGGCGGCTCGGCGCGCGGAACCTCGACCCCAAAAAGTACGCCCGCGATGCCGAGATCCTCCAGGCGGAGGTCGATCGCAACCCCGACGAGGCCCGCTCGGTCTTCTACCTGGCCCAGAGCTACCGCGACGCCGGCGACCACGCTCTGGCCCGGCGCTGGTATGAGCGGCGGGTGGCGATGGGCGGCTGGGACGAAGAGGTCTACTGCTCGCTCTACCAGGTCGCGAACGCCATGGACCGGCTCGCCGAGCCGTGGCCCGCCGTGCAGGACGCCTACCTGCGGGCCTGGAACAAGCGGCCAACCCGGGCCGAGCCGCTCCATGCGATCGCCTGCCATTACCGGACGGCGCAGGAGTATCCGCTCGGCCACCTCTTCGCCCGGATGGCCGCCGAGATCCCGCTGCCGGCAGCCGACAAGCTCTTCGTGCATGCCGACGTCTACGCCTGGCGGGCGCTCGACGAGCAGGCGGTGTGCGCCTCGTGGCTCGGGCTGTGGGCCGAGACGTTCGACATCTGCCAGCGGCTGCTCCCCCGCGACGACATCCCCGCCGAGGATCGCACGCGGATCGTGGCCAACCGCGACATGGCCCTGCCGCACCTCCGCAAAGCGGGCTCGATCGCCCTGCCGCTCCGCCGGGCGATGACGCGGCGGCTGCTCGGCCGTGCGATCGCCAGCGGCGAGATCCGCCTGCCCGCCGTGCCGGGCATGCTCGACGACTACCAGGCGCTGTGCGAGCGGACGTTCGCCGCGTTCGGCGTGAACTTTTCTCCGGAGCAGAGCGGCCGCCTCCGCGATGTGCTCGCGGGCCAGCTCGCCGCGGCCTATGCGGCGTCGCCGCGGTCGGAGATCGTGATCACCCACGATTCGCCGGTCGGCCTCACCGTGAACTACCACGTGAAGGCTGTGTGGAACACGATCGGCGGCACCTACGACGGCTGGGTGGCCGGCCGCCAGCCGCCGTATTTCGGCACGTCACCCGACGCCCGCGTCTGGGCGCTCGCCCGCGAGGCCGCCGTCCCAGCGGCATGTCCGGTGCTCGATATCGGGGCGGGCACCGGCCGCAACAGCCTCGCGCTCGCCCGCCGCGGCCATCCCGTCGACGCGGTCGAGATGAGCCTCCAGTTCGCGGCCATGCTCCGGGCCGATGCCGCGAAGGAGTCGTTGCCCGTCGCGGTGCTCGAGCGCGACGTGTTCGAGCCCTGCGACAACCTGCGGCACGACTACGGGCTCGTCGTGCTCTCCGAGGTGGTGTCGGACTTCCGCACGGTCGAGCAGCTGCGGCGCGTGTTCGAGCTGGCCGCCGATCGGCTCGCGCCGGACGGGCGGCTCGTGTTCAACGTCTTTCTCCCCCGCGATGGATACGAGCCCGACGACGCCGCCCGCGAGCTCGGCCAGCAGGTCTACACGACGATCTTCACCCGCGCGGAGGTGGCAACGGCGGCGACCGGCCTGCCGCTCGCGCTGGTCACCGACGACCCGGTCTTCGACTACGAGAAGCACAATCTGCCGGAGGGTGCCTGGCCGCCCACGAGCTGGTATGCCAACTGGGTCAGCGGACAGGACGTCTTCGACGTGCCCCGCGAGCAGTCGCCGATCGAGATGCGCTGGCTCGTCTACCGGAAGCAGGCCACAGGCGGAGCACTGGAACGACCGTCAACGTCCCCCGCACAATACGGCTGAAGCAAACGATCGGCTCCTGACGAGAACCCCTGAGCAATCGACTCGCCCATGGCCGCAAGCCCGCTCGACGACGTCGTCGTCAAACAATACGAGAAGTGGGTCTATCCGGCCCCGATCCATGACCTTCCCGCCTGGCTCGCCAACAACTGGCAGTGGTTCGATCCCAGCCACGCCTGGCGGATGTTTTGGCCGAGCCGCGACCGTCGGCCCGACCTCGACATCCTCGTGGCCGGCTGCGGCACCAACCAGGCGGCCGTGCTCGCCTACACGAATCCGGCGGCGCGGGTGGTGGCGATCGACGTCAGCCAGCCGTCGCTCGATCATCATCGTCTACTTAAGGACCGGTATGGCATGCGGAACCTCGATCTGCACCACCTGCCGATCGAGCGGGTCGACACGCTGCAGCGCGACTTCGACCTGATCGTGTCCACCGGCGTCCTGCACCATCTCGCCGACCCGCTCGCGGGCGCGAAGGCTCTTGCCGCGCAGTTGCGGCCCGATGGCGTGCTCGCCCTCATGCTCTACGCCCGCTACGGCCGCATCGGCGTCGAAATGATGCAGGGGGTGTTCCGCGAACTGGGGCTGCGCCAAAGCGACGCCTCGGTGCTGATGGTGAAGGAAGCGATCGCCCAGCTGCCGCAGGAGCATCCGCTGAGGAGCTATCTCACGCTCGCCCCGGATCTGCAGTTCGACGCCGGCCTCGTCGACACGTTCCTCCACGGCCGCGACCGCAGCTACACCGTCGACGACTGCCTCGACCTCGTCGCCTCCGCAGGGCTCGTGTTCCAGGAATGGTTTTTGAAGTCGGCCTACTACCCGCCGGCCGGCCCGGGCAGCCCGTTCTCCGCCGCCGTCGCCGCCCTGCCCGAGCGGCAGCAGTGGTCCGTGATGGAGCGGATCAACAGCCGCAATGCCTGCCACTTCTTCACGGCCTGCCGGCCCGACCGCGCCACCGACACCTACGCGATCGACTTCACGTCGCCTGCGTCCCTCGACTTCGTGCCAACGCTCCGCTACCGCTGCAGCCTCGAAGGCGCGGAGCTGGTGCGGCACGATTGGCGGCTGCCGCTCGACCCCGTGCAGCTGGCCCTGCTTCAGCAGATGGACGGCCGCCGCACGATCCGTGAGATCGTGGCCGTGGCGTCGGAGAGCGGCGTGCTCCCGCAGCGGAGCCAGGCCGATCGCGACGATCTCGGCCGGGCGGTGTTCCGCTCGCTCTGGCAGCGTGACTTCCTCGCGCTGGGGCTCGCGCCCCGCCGCGGCTGACCTCGCCTCCCGCAAGGTCGATCACTTGGGCGGCGCGGGTTCCTTCGGCTCCTCGGTCTTCTTCTGGATCACGCCGTCGCGGGTGAGGTGGATCTTCGCGTATTCCTTGTCCGACACGATGTAATACCAGTCGGCGAAGCGGTTGTTGAGGTCGCGCACCCGCTTCTGGGCCGCCTTCACCTTGTCGTCATACTCATCCTGCTTGCGGCGGTTTTCCCGCTCGATCCGCCGCTTCTCCTCGAGAGCCGCCTGGGCCTTCGCATCGGCCTCCTCGGCCGCCTTGAGCTTCTCGGCGGCGTCGCCCTCCGGCTTCTTCTCGTCCTTCTTCTCGTCGGGCTTCTTGTCTTCGGCCTTCGGCGCCTCCGGCACGTCGGGCACCGGGTCGAGCTTCGGCTTGTCGAGCAGGCCTTCGTTGAACCGGGCCATCACGAGCAGATAGCGGCCGGCCGTCTCGCCAGCGTCGTCATCCGGTTCTGCGGCGTCGGCCTCTTTCTTGTCGGCACCCGACACCGTCGTGCCGGCTCCGAACCGCAGCACGTATTCCACGCCGTCCTTCATCCCCACGATCGTCTCGCCGTCGGTCGAGAGGATGTCGCCCGACTTGAGCGGCAGGAAGCCCCGCTGCTGCATCGACGTCACCGCCTCGGGGTCGCCGGTGAACGCCTCGGCCCCCTTGAGGTCGGCGCTCAGGCCGGCCGGCTTGCGGGCGACGTCGATGATCTTGAGGTCACCGAGGGCGTTGCGCAGATCGTTGAGCTTGGTGCTCGCGAGTTCCTGCCCGTCGGCCAGCTTCTCTTCCTTGGCCGTCTTGCCGCCGGCGAACGCCTCGAGCTTCGCGAGCGCCCACTTCGAGTCCTTGTCGTCGTAGACGAGTTCGATCCGATCCTTGCGGTTTTGCTCGACCATGACCCGCCCGCCCGATTCCACCGCCCCGAGCGTGTAGTCATCGAGCACGAGCCGCCGCACGTCCCAAGGGGAGAGCTTGAGCAGGTCCTTCTCGATCCAGTCGTCGAACCGGGTCGTGAACTTCGAGGTGTCGATCTCGATCCGATACACCGGATCTTGCCCCGCCTTGCGCACGAACCGCAGCTTCTTGCCGGCCCCCGCATCGCCCATCGCGGGCCGCTTGTCTTCCTTACCGACGACGAGCCGGGCGATCTTCGTGCCCGCCGCATCTCGCACCTCCACGAGCTCGCCGATCCCCGTCATGCCCGGCTTGATCTTCTCCGGATCGGGTTCGATCACGCCGAACGTCTCGTGATCGGCCGGCGAGGTGCTCACGACGTCGAGCGATTTCAGGTCCACGAGCTCCGTGGCCGCTGCGGCCAGGTGATCCTTGGCGTCGGCCGGGTAGTTCTGATGCGAGGGCAGCACCCACACACCGCCCGACTGCACCACCTTGAAGGGCGCGAGCGTGGCCAACTCCTCGTCGTACTTCACCATCTCGAGGCTCGCCGCCTTCGCTGCGTCGGAGAGCTCGGGAAACAGCACCCGCTCCTCGGCCGGCTTCTCCGTGCGGCTCTTGAACCGCGGCTGCACCGCCGCGCCGAGCAGGAGCATGCCCGCTCCACCGAGCAGAAACAGGGTGGTGCGTTGCATCACGGGGGACAGCCCGCCCGCGGTCGTTGCCGATTCCATACCGTTCACTCCTCGTTCACGTGGGATGCTTGCATTGATCAGCGGA
>JBMLMS010000246.1:0-2939 GCA_049243925.1 Pirellulales bacterium | reverse complement strand
GTACTCTCAACACGACCGGAGTCGAGCATGCCTACCGCCGGCTCCGATTGCGGGTCGATATCACATGCCAGTTCACCGAGCAGGGCAGGACAGCCTGTAGGCGTTCTCCGACTCACGCGTCGTAGTAGAGGCAGAACTCGTACGGGTGCGGCCGGAGGCGCATCGGCTGGATCTCCTTCTCGCGCTTGAAGCGGATCCAGGTGGCGATCACGTCCTCGGTGAACACGTCACCCCGCAAGAGAAAGTCGTGGTCGCGCTCGAGGGCTGCGAGGGCCTCGTCGAGCGAACCCGGCGCCTTCGGCACCTTCGCGAGTTCTTCCGGCGGCAGGTCGTAGATATCGCGGTCGAGCGGCGGCCCGGGGTTGATCTTGTTTTGGATGCCATCGATCGCGGCGAGTAGGATCGCCGCGAACGCGAGGTAGGGGTTGCAGGTCGGGTCGGGGCAGCGGAACTCGATCCGCTTCGTCTTCGGGCTCGCCGAATACATCGGGATCCGGCAGCTCGCCGAGCGATTCCGCTGCGAGTAGGCGAGGTTCACCGGGGCCTCGTAGCCGGGCACGAGCCGCTTGTAGCTGTTCGTGGTCGGATTCGTGATCGCGAGCAAGGCCGGGGCGTGGCGGAGGATGCCTCCCATTGCATGGAGGGCCATCTCGGAAAGCCCGGCGTAGCCCGAGCCGGCAAAGAGCGGGTGCCCTTCCTTCCAGAGCGAGATGTGCGTGTGCATGCCCGAGCCGTTGTCGCCGTAGAGCGGCTTGGGCATGAAGGTGACCGTTTTGCCGTGCCGGCGGGCGACGTTCCGCACGATGTATTTGTAGAGACACATCTGGTCGGCCATGCGGACGAGTTCCTGGAACCGCATGTCGATCTCGCACTGGCCGGCCGTGGCCACCTCGTGGTGCTGCGCCTCGACGTCGATGCCCGCCTGGATCATCGTGAGCATCATCTCATTGCGGATGTCCATCAGCTGGTCCGACGGCGGGCAGGGGAAGTAGCCCTCCTTGTGCCGGAGCTTGTAGCCGAGGTTCGGCAGCTCCTCGCGGCCGCGGTTCCACTCGGCCTCGACGGAGTCGACGTGGAAGTAGCCCTCGTGGGCGTTCTGGTCGAACCGCACGTCGTCGAACACGAAGAACTCGGCCTCCGGGCCGATGAAGCAGGTGTCGGCGATGCCGGTGCCCTTCAGGTAGTTCACCGCCTTGCGGGCCACGTTCCGCGGATCGCGCGAGTAGTCTTCTCGAGTGATCGGATCCTGGATGTTGCAGATGATCGAGAGCGTGGGGATCGTGGCGAAGGGATCGACCACGGCCGTGTCGGGCACGGGCACGAGGAGCATGTCGCTCTCGTTGATCGCCTGCCAGCCGCGGATGCTCGAGCCGTCGAAGCCGAGGCCGTCCTCGAACGTGTCTTCCTCGAGCTTGCCAACAGGGATCGTGAAGTGCTGCCAGGCCCCGAGAAAATCGGTGAACCTGAAATCGACCGCCTTGACTTCCTTCTCGCGGCACATCGCAAGCACTTCACGGGGCTTCATGGGGGCTCTCCTGGGATGCCGCCATGATACGTCCCGGATCCGTCATGCGTCGGTGAGAATCGCACTCCAGCCGGCTGCGATGCTTTCGAGCCGCAGACGCCCGCTGACCGGCTCACCAACCAGTTTCAAGACGAGCACCGTGGCGGCGGACAGCGAGTCGGCATCGAGTGACAGCGGTTCGAACGTGCCCGCAGCGACTCGCCGGGCATGCCCCCGGCCTCCGGAGACATCGGCCGCGATCGTGTCGAGCCAGGCCAGCCGGTGCGCCGGCAGTTCGAGCGCCGCCACTGCAGGACCGGCCAGGCGGGGCAGCGCCAACAGCCGCCATGTGCGGCACGCCGGGCCACTTTCGAGAAGCAGGTCAAAATGACGGCCTGCGGGGTCGTCGGGGGCGCCGGTGTGTTCGAGGATGGCGAAGCGTGGCATCGCCCGCGGGCTCAATAGCCCTCTTCCTCGGTTTCGGTATCACCGCCCGGCAGCACGAGCGGCTTCGGCTTGTGGCGGACCGCCCGGCGAGCATTTTCATCCCGCAAGCGCTCGACCGCGGCGTCCAGGCTCATGGCGCCCAAGTCGCCATCGAGCCGGTCGCGGAGGCTCACGGTGCCTGCCGCCTCGTCCCGCGGCCCACACACGACCATCATCGGAATCAGTTCGAGCTGGGCCGTGCGGATCTTGGCGCCGAGTTTTTCGGCCGCGAGGTCGAGGCCCGTCCGGAGACCGGCCGCCTCGAGCCGGGCCTTCACCTGCAGGGCATACGCTTCGCTCTTCTCGCTCACCGGGATCACGCGCACCTGCTCTGGGGCGAGCCAGAGGGGAAACGCCCCGGCAAAGTGCTCGATCAGCACGCCGACAAACCGTTCCATGCTGCCCAAGGGGGCCCGGTGGATCATCACGGGCTGGTGCTTGGCGTTGTCGGCCCCGATGTATTCGAGGTCGAACCGCTCCTTGCTCGGCAGGTTGTAGTCGAGCTGCACGGTGCCGAGCTGCCACTCGCGGCCGAGCGAATCGTTGACCACGAAGTCGATCTTCGGCCCGTAAAACGCCGCCTCCCCCGGCTCGGGCTCGCAGCCCGGCAGGTTCATGCGCCGGGCCACCCGTTCGATCGCCGCCTCGGCCTCGTCCCAGCGCTCGGGCGGGCCGACGTACTTATCGCTCTTCGGGTCGCGGAAGCCGAGCCGGACGCGGAAATTTTCGAACGCCAGGCTTTCGAGGACCTTGAGCGTGAAGTCGATGCAGCCCTCCACCTCCCCTTCGACCTGCTCAGGGGTGCAGAAAATGTGGGCGTCGTCCTGCGTGAACCCGCGCACGCGGGTCATGCCGCCGAGTTCGCCCGACTGCTCGTAGCGGTAGACCGTGCCAAACTCGGCCAGCCGCAGCGGCAGATCCTTGTAGCTGTGCGGCCGGGCCTTGTAGA
>JBMLMS010000245.1:0-4243 GCA_049243925.1 Pirellulales bacterium | reverse complement strand
GACCGCGTCGCGGGCGATCCACGCGCCCACCACCATGTCGAACACGAGGTAGTGCGTCCACGCGGCGGCGAACACCCAGTCGTCGGCGAACGCACTCCGCAGGCCGGCGAGTGTCATCAGATCGTCTGGCGGCGGCCCGCCGCTCGCGAGCTTCCAGCCGATGACGGCCGCGTAGCAGGCCGCGAGCAGCCCCGGCACGATGATCGCGCAGAGCACGGACGACACGAACCGCCTCCCGGGAAAGACCACGAGCACGATCCACGCGACGAGGGCGACTGTGTTCGTGACCTCGAATAGCCGCTGCGGCGTCAGGAGGTCGCCGATGCCGCCGTTCACTTGCGGCTCCAGCCTGTGCCGTCGGGACGATCCTCGAGCACGACGCCCGCCTCGGTGAGCTTGTTTCTCACGAGGTCGGCGGTGGCAAAGTCCTTCGCCTTGCGGGCGTTGGCCCGGATCTCGATCACGAGTTCCATGAGCTTGCCCACGAGCGCCTCGTCGGCACCGCCGCCCTGCGACTCGGGCTCCTTGAGGAACAGCCCGAGCACGCCGGTGAGCTCCCGCATCACGAGCAGCATCGCATCGAGCGTGGCCAGGTCTGTGGCCGGCTTCTTCGCTTCGAGGCCGTGCTGGTCGATGAACTTGTTGACGACCCGCACGAAGTCGAAGAGCGTGGCGATCGCGATCGCCGTGTTGAAGTCGTCGTCCATCGCCGCGAGGAACGTGTCGCGGAGCGCCTGCACGTCGGCACCAGCCGCGGCCACGGCGGCATTGCCCGCCTGCCGATCGCGGCAGGGCAGGGCGTAGAAGGATTTTCCGCTCACGCGGCCATAGCGGGCGAACAGCCGCTCGAAGGCCTCCATCGCCCGGGCGCTCTCGCCGAGCGGTTCCTCGCCGAAGTGGATCGGGCTGCGGTAGTGCGTGGAGAGCAGGAGCATCCGGATCGCCTCTGGACGATGGCGGGCGAGCAGATGCTTGAAGGGCTCGGCGCCGGTGGATTTCGAGATCTTCGTGGCGGCCTGTGCGGCCGCTGTGTCGGCTGCCGATGCCTGGGCGGCCGCTTCGTCGGCCGACCCCGCCTCGCCGCGCGGGCGACCGCCCACCATGCCGGCCGCGCCGCCGGCCTGCATGAGGCCGTTGTGCATCCAGAACGTCGCCATCGGGCAATCGTGAAGCGACTCGCTCTGCGCGATTTCGTTTTCATGATGCGGAAACACGAGGTCGAGCCCGCCGCCGTGGATGTCGAAGTGCGGCCCGAGAATCGCCTTGCTCATCGCCGAGCATTCGATGTGCCAGCCGGGCCGGCCGGGGCCCCACGGGCTCTCCCACGCCGGCTCGCCCGGCTTGGCCTGCTTCCAGAGCGCGAAGTCGGCCGCCGACCTTTTGCGGTCGGCCGTCGAGCCGCCCTCGCCCTGCGTCTGCTCGACGGAGCGGTTCGTCAGCTTGCCGTAGTCGGCGTCTTTCGTGACGTCGAAATAGACGTCACCGTCGCTCGCGTAGGCATGGCCCTTGGCGATCAGCCCCTCGATGAAGGCGATGATCGTGCCGATGTGGTCCGTAGCCTTCGGCATCTGGTCGATACTGGTGACGCCGAGGGCGGCGAGATTCTCGAGGTAGTCGGCCGTCATCTCCTCGGCGAGCTTGTGCATCGTCGTGCCGCGGGCCGTGCTCTCGGCGATGATCTTGTCGTCGACGTCGGTGATGTTGACGACCCAGGTCACCTTCCAGCCCGAGTATTCGAGGTGCCGCTTCACGGTGTCGAAGATCACCGGGCCGACCATGTGGCCGATGTGGCTCGGCTTGTAGACCGTGGGGCCACAGAGATACATCCCCACATGGCCCGGCTTCACGGTCACGAGCGGCGTTTTCGCCCGCGAAAGCGTGCTGTAAATCTCGATCGTGGGGAGCCCCGTCGCCGTCGTCATCATGCCTCCATTCCCGTCGCTCATTCCGGCCGGGCTCGTTCCACGAGCACGACGCACTCTGCGCCGATTGCGAGCTCTTCGCCGATCGGCCCGACATGCTCGCCCGTCTTGGCCTTGAGCCACACGGCCGAAACGTCGCTGCCGAGGATCCCGGCGATCCGTTCGCGGATCTTCTGCCTGTGCGGGAGGATTTTGGGCCGCTGGGCGAAAATCACGCAATCGAGGTTTACCAGCCGCCAGCCAGCGGCCGCGACCCGCGCGTGGGCGGCCCGAAGCATGTCGGCCGAATCGCGGCCCTCGTTGGCAGGGTCGCTGTCGGGAAACATCTCGCCGATGTCGCCGAGGGCCGTGGCCCCGAGCAAGGCGTCGGTGATCGCGTGGAGGAGCACGTCGGCATCGCTGTGACCGATCGCCGTCTTGTCGTGGGGGATGCGAATCCCGCCGATCACGAGGGCGTCACCCGCGCCGAGTCGATGCGTGTCGTGTCCGATGCCGATGCGAAACATGCCGCTCCTCTCCGCCGCGTGAGGCGCGCGGACGTGACACCGTTTTCCCCTATACTCCCCGCATGCACAACTCCAGTGGAGAGGACCGCGCGGCGGCCGCCGTGATCGAGGTCGAAGGGCTCACCAAAAGCTACCGCGTGTTCGACAAGCCCGAGGGCCTGGCGGCGAGCGTGAAGAGCCTGTTCCACCGGCCGAGCCGCACGGTCGAGGCGCTCAAGGGCGTGAGCCTGACGGTCGGGCGGGGTGAGTTCGTGGCCCTGCTGGGGCCGAACGGTGCCGGCAAGACGACGTTCCTCAAGCTCCTCTCCGGGATCATCACGCCCACACGGGGCACCGCCCGGGTGCTCGGCCACGTGCCCTGGGAGCGGGCCGACGACTTCCGCCGCCGCTTCGCCCTCGTGATGGGCCAGAAGAACCAGCTGTGGTGGGATCTGCCCGCCGCCGAGAGCTTTCGCCTGCATCGGGAGATCTACCGGATCGAGCCCGGGCGGTTCGAGCGCACCCGCGACGAACTTGTTGATCTCCTCGGCGTGCGGAAGCTCGTGCTCCAGCCAGTGCGCGACCTCTCGCTCGGTGAACGCATGAAGCTCGAGCTCGTGGCGGCGCTCCTGCACGAGCCGGAGGTGCTGTTTCTCGACGAGCCCACGATCGGGCTCGACGTGGTCGCCCAGCACGCGCTCCACCAGTTTCTCGCGCACATCCAGGTCGAGCGCAGGATGACGATCGTGCTCACGACCCACTACATGAAAGACGTCGCCGCCCTCTGCCGCCGCGCGATCGTGATCACGGACGGATCGATCCTCTACGACGGCTCGCTCGACCAGATCGTCGGCCGCTTCACGACGCACAAGATCGTGACGCTCGATCTCGACGACACGCCTGATCAGGCCGACTTCGCCCGCCTCGGCTTTCCCTGCGAGATCCGCGGGCCCCGGGTGACGCTGCGGATCGACCGGCAACGGATCGCCGACGTGCTCCCCGAGATTCTCCGCGGCCGACAGGTGCGCGACGTGTCGGTGGAGGACGTGCCGCTCGAGGAGATCGTGGCCGAGCTGTTTCGGTCGGGGGCGGCCGGGGCCGCGCGGGTGCCCGAGGAGGCGCGGGCATGAGCCGGGCCGCCGCCACACCGCCGTTTCCGGGCCTCCGCGCCTGGTGGACGATGCTCGTGATCTGCCTCGAAGAGCGGCTCGCCTACCGCGGCGATTTCATTCTCGGCACCGCGATGCGGTTCCTGCCGATCGTGACGCAGGTCTTTCTCTGGTCGGCCGTCTTCGCCGCCACCACCCGGAGCGACATCGCCGGCTATTCCCGCACCGACATCGTGGCCTACTACCTGCTCACGATGGTCACGCGGGCCTTCTCCAGCATGCCGGGGCTGGCCGGAGGCATCGCCCGCAGCGTGCGCGACGGCTCGATCAAGAAGTATCTCGTGCAGCCTGTCGACTACGTGTCGTTTCTGCTGGCCGCCCGGATCGCGCATAAGCTCGTCTACTATGCCGTGGCGCTCATCCCGTTCGGGGTCGTGTTCATGATCTGCCGCGGCTATTTCCCGCCGGTGCCGGACGCCGCCACGATCGCCGTGTTCACGCTGTCGCTCGTGCTCTCGTTCCTGCTCGGCTTCTTCATGGAGGCGACGCTCGGGATGCTCGGCTTCTGGTTTCTCGAGGTGTCGAGCATCATTTTCGCCTACATGCTCGTGCAGTATCTGCTCTCGGGGCACATGTTTCCGCTCGACATGCTCGCCGGTGTGCCCACGGGCCTCGTCGGCGTGAGCGTGGCCGACGTCGTCCGCTGGCTGCCCTTCGAATACACCGC
>JBMLMS010000244.1:0-2266 GCA_049243925.1 Pirellulales bacterium | reverse complement strand
TATGTGGGCCGCTTCACGGGAAACATGGCGTCGTGCCATTTTCCCTTGGCCGACCGCCGTCGGCCGGTATTCACCCGGGCCTCCGGCCCTGACGCCGCAGGCGTGGGAGCCGGGCTGTGCCTGGCGACCGTAAGCCGGAGACGACGCCGGGACGGCGGCGACGGCGCGACAGCAAGCCCGCAGCGAACGTCCGGCGAGACGGTACGGGGTAGGCCCGAGCCGAGTTGGGCCCACAGAGCCACGCAAGACAGTTTGCAGCCTGTCCTACGCGATCGCGAGGAGCCGAGTGATCCGCGGGTCGGCGAGTGACTCTGCCACGAGATGGGCGCCCGTGAAGTCGTGCCGCCGGCTGTGGCCGCCTGGCACTGCGACCACCACCGCACCTGAGGCGACGGCCGCCCGGCAGCCGTTTTCCGAGTCTTCGAGCACGAGCATCTCGGCCGGGGCCACGCCCAGCCGCTCGGCGGCGCGTTCGTAGATCTCCGGGTGCGGCTTGCCGTGGGTCACGTCGGCGCTCGTGAGCACGAAGCCGAAGCGATCGCGGAGACCCACTCGCGAGAGCACGTCGTGGGCGAAGTCGGGGCCGCTGCTCGTGGCCACGCCCCGCGGCAGCCCCCGTTGCACCATCTGTTCGAGGAGCAGCGCAGCCCCCGGCATCGGTGCGAGCCGCGTGTCGAGCAAGTCGACGAAGATCTCGCGGGTCTCGCCGGCGAGCGTCTCGATCGTGTCGGTGAGGCCGTGCCAGTCGATCATGATCTGGAGCGATATCTGCTGCGGCCGGCCCATCATGCGGTCGAGCAGTTCGGGCTCGAATGTGCGACCCCGCCGCGCGAGCAGCTCGGTGCCGACGTGCTGATAGAGCTCCTCGGTGTTCACGAGCAGGCCGTCGAGGTCGAAGGCCACGCCGCGGATCAGGGGTCGGTCAGAGGGGTCTGGCATCGGGCGGTGGATGTCGATCATTGTGGGGCGAGCGTCTCGCGTGCCGCCGCTGCATCGAGCCGGTAGACGGCGTAGATCCCGTTGTCGTGGAGCTTTTCCCCCGGCATCTCGGCGAGCCGTGGGGCATCGAGCGGCACGATCGCGTGCGTCGCGCCGTAGCGGTCGGCCACGAGCCGCACACGCTCGGGTCCTAGGGCTGCGGTGGACTGTTCCATTCCAGCGAGCGAGGTGCGCGGCGCGAAGCAGTCGGTGATCCGCGTCCGCCAGGCGACGAGCGAGGCTGCGTCCTGCGGGCTGTTCTTCCACGACACAACCTCGCGGCGATCCGTCCGCCACGTGAAGCTGGCCGAGCCGCGCGGCGTGATGAAGCAGGCATCTGCCGGCGCGTTGTCGCGCACCCACAGGCAGACGTCGGCCCAGGCTGCCGGATCAACCTTGGAATCGGCCCGCGCGGCGAGTGCGGTGCGACCCGGTAGCGGCCAGTGCGTTGACTGAGCGGCCATATCGAGGGCAAGGATCGCCGTGAGGGCGAGCCTGAGCATGCGCGGGGGCAGCCCGAAGGCTCCCTCGCTGGCACGATCGTTTTCGAGGAGCGTCGCCGCAGTCAACGCGAGCGCCAGCGGCACGATCACGTCGGCCAGCCGAAACCAATAAAATCTGAGCAGGCCGAGCACTGCGGTCGGTGCGACGGGCTCCAGGAGTGAGACCCCCACGCCGGCGGCCGAGACCGCGATCGCGCCGAGCGTAAACGCCGTGAAACGCCGCCGCGCGGCCGTCTGCGGCGCGAGCCGGTTCAAGATCCACCACGCCAGCGCGGCGAGCAGATGGCGGGCTATGAACGCCTCGGCGAACGTTCGCAGCAGCAGATGATGGCTGAGCCGCTCGACGACGTAGATCTTCGCGGCCGCAGCCCGGGTGGCGGCATCGGCACCGGCCGACAGCCCGAGCGCGGGCAGAATTCCAGCCGCCGCGCAGGCCAGGCCCCCGACGAGAAGCGCGATGTCGGCCGCTCCTGCCACGGGGGTCGGGCGGATCGCGAACGCCACCACGAGCGCCACGAGCGCCCAGCCGCCCACGATCGGATGCCACGCCGTTGCCAGGCCACACAAGAGCCAGGCTACGGCAAATCTGCCACGGAGCCATTCCCCGACACCGCCGAGCACGAAGGCCCAGGCAAACACCTTGGCCTCGCAGCCTCCGAGCACCCATTCGCCCGCCATCGTCGTGTGGCGAAGTGCGAGCGAGAACAGCGCCGCTGCGATGATTCGGCCCCACGTCGTGGCCACGACCGGCCTCGCGGCGTGCCAAAAGCCCAGGGCCAACGCGA
>JBMLMS010000243.1:0-13070 GCA_049243925.1 Pirellulales bacterium | reverse complement strand
CGAGCCACTGGAAGGCACGACGCGCATGGCATCAGGGTGATGGCGAGTGCGGCCGTCAGGCGGGAGCAAAACCAGTTCATGCCAGGGAGTTCCCCAAAAAAGGTCGTCGTCCGCGGGCGCGCCGTGACCACGCTGGCCTGCGCCGGGGTGCTGCGCGCATTGTCATGCCGATCGCGCAGGTTCACAAGGTGCCGGTTCCTCATGGGCGGCGGATTTTCCTGTGCGTTTTCGGACAGAACGACGGGCTTTCAAGCGGTGCCGAGATGTGTTCCGATGATGACGGGCTCCACGACAGATGTCGGCGGTGTTCGTGGTTCAAGGACTGCTGTTTTGGCTCGGTCTGACGGGTGCTGGGGTGATGCGCAATGATTCGGTTTGACGATTTCGATGCCTGGGGGGAAGCGATCAGCGGTGCAAGCCTGCGGCTCGCCTGCGACGCCGTGGAAACCCGCGCCTGGACGCTCGGCACCGTCGATCTGGGGGGCGTCGTGCTGCAGGTGGGCTGGGAAGGCGGCGGCACCTTTTGTTACGGCGCGAACACGCACTCCGGAACGACTCTGTTCGTGCCGCTCACGCACGCTGCGGAACATGTCGCCAATGGGGAGCGTCTCGACGACGACTCACTGCTGGCAATCCCCTGCGGTGCCGACTTTCGGATTACGGTGCGGAAGCGGGCTCATGCCTGGTGCTCGATCGCACTGCCGTTCGACGCCGCGGCTGCGTTCTCTCCGCCGGGCTTGAGCGCCAAGATCGCCTGCGGGCCGGGCGTGGTGCCACGGCTGCGGAGGCTCGCCACCGACATCGCGGGAGCACTGCTCGACCAGTCGGCCGGCAACGCCGCGTTCGTGGCGGCGGGGCGTGAATTGGTCGAGGCCGCCAGCGCGTGCCTGCCGGCCCGGCGCACGCCCGCTGTGCCGATCGGGCGGCCGCGCATCGATCGGGCCGAGATCATTCGGCGGGCCATGGCCGCGATCGACGGTGCCGTGATCGTGCCCAGCGCCGCCGATCTCGCCTGCGACGTCGGCACCACCAATCGGACGCTTCTGCGGGCCTTTCAGGAGACCTTCGGCGTGCCGCCACGGCAGTACCTCATCCTCCGTGAGCTTCACGCCGTCCGACGCAGCCTGCGATCCAGCGACTCCGCCGATGCGACCGTCGCCGACGTCCTCACGCGGCACGGCATTTGGGAGTTTGGCCGTTTCGCCGCGCGGTATCGCCGGCAGTTCGGTGAAGCGCCCTCGGCGACGCTCGCTCGCACGCGGGGCTGACGGGCCGTCCTGCCGTCGCTGTCCGTCAGCGTCCCGTCGCCGCCCCCGCCGTCACCGCCTCCATGACGCGGTCGAGGTTGAAGCTGCCCGGCTTCTGTCGGGGCGGAAACTCGCGGAAGCTCTGCAGCCACTGGCCCACGTACGCTCCCGCCGGGGCGATCATGAACATGTGCTCGAGATACCACCGCTGGTAGTCCATGCCGATGTCTTGGGCGAGCTCGAAGGGATCCATCCGCAGGTTCACGAGCTTGGGAGCCCGCAGCTCCACGAACGGCTGCTGCCAGACGTGCATCCCGTGGGCCGGCTGCTCGAGGAACGTGGCCTTCCAGTTGTCGTAGCGGAGGGCGGCCACGCTGCCGTCGTCGGTCCAATAGATGAACTCCTTCCGTGGCCACGCAGCCTGGCCGCGGAGCGCCGGGCCGAGGTCGTAGCCGTCGAGGTGCACCTTGTAGGTGCGGTCGCCGATCCGGCGGCCCTTCTTGAGCTCTTCCTTCGCGGTCGTGTCACCGGCGGCGGCCACGAGCGTCGTGAGCATGTCCTCGTGGGCGCCGATGTCGTTGATCACGGTGCCCGGCTTGATCGTGCCCGGCCACTTGATCGCGCAGGGCACGCGATAGCCCCCTTCCCACTGCGTGTTCTTCTCGCCGCGAAACATCGTCGTGCCGCCGTCGGGCCAGGTGAAGGCCTCGGCGCCATTGTCGGTCGAGTACATCACGATCGTGTTCTCGTCGAGGCCCAGCTCCGCGAGCTTGGCGAGAATCTCGCCCACCTGCCGGTCGTGCTCCACCATGCCGTCGGCATAGATGCCCAGGCCCGTCTTCCCCGCCACGCCGTCCTTGAGGTGCGTGAAGATGTGCATCTTGGTGGAGTTCCACCAGATGAAGAACGGCTTATTGGCCGCCTTCGCCCGCTGCATGAAGTCCACCGTCTTGGCGTTCACCTCCTCGTCGATCGTCTCCATCCGCTTTTTCGTGAGCGGGCCGGTGTCGGTGATCTTGCCGTTGGCGAACGAGTGGATCACGCCCCGTGGGCCGAACTTCTTCTTGAACTCGGGGTTCTTCGGATAGTCGGGGTGTTCGGGCTCCTCCTCGGCATTCAAGTGGTAGAGGTTGCCGTAAAACTCGTCGAAGCCATGGGCCGTGGGGAGCATGTCGTCGCGGTCGCCGAGGTGGTTCTTCCCGAACTGCCCGGTCATGTAGCCCTTCGCCCGCAAGAGCGTGGCGATCGTCGGGTCTTCCTTCTTCATCCCCTCGGGCGCTCCCGGGAGGCCGACCTTCGTGAGGCCCGTGCGGATCGGCGACTGGCCGGTGATGAACGCGGCCCGGCCGGCGGTGCAGCTCTGCTGGCCATACCAGTCGGTGAACAGCGCGCCCTCGCGGGCGATGCGGTCGATGTGGGGCGTCTTGTAGCCCATCATCCCGTGGTTGTAGGCGCCGACGTTGAACTGCCCGATGTCGTCGCCCCAGATCACGAGGATGTTGGGCTGGCGGGTCGCCTGGGCATGCGCGGGGGAAGTCAGCGTGAGGCTGGCGATCGCGATAGTCAGCGCGGGCAGGACGAGTCGGGTGCGGGGGCAGGCGTGCATCGAAACGAAACTCCAGAGTTGAGGAAGGCCGCAGTCGTAGTGTGCACGCCACCGGGCATGCAATGCACGATCCGCCAAAAACTCTGCCACGCCGGCAATCCAGCCCCGGAAAAACGCCGCCAGGCTGGCAGGAGCGGCCTGCGGCTCGCTATTCTGCCGCCACTGCCCATCCCCCGCCCCGCCTTCACGAGGAGTTTTCATGTCGCGCCACGCCGTCACCGTGATCCCCGGAGATGGAATCGGCCCCGAGTGCGTCGCCGCCGCCGTCGAGATCGTCAACGCCACCGGAGTCGGGATCGACTGGATCGAGCGGCACGCAGGTGAGCGGGTGTTCAAGCAGGGCATCGCCTCGGGCGTTCCGCAAGACACGATCGACTCGATCAACAGCACGCGCGTGGTGCTCAAAGGCCCGCTCGGCACGCCCGTGGGCTTCGGCGAGAAGTCGGCCAATGTCACGCTCCGCAAGCTCTTCGAGACATTCGCGAACATCCGGCCGGTGCGCGAGCTGCCCGGCGTGAGCACCCCCTACTCCGGCCAGGGCATCGACCTCGTCGTGGTCCGGGAGAACGTCGAGGATCTCTACGCCGGCATCGAGCACATGCAGACGCCCGACGTGGCCCAGTGCCTGAAGCTCATCAGCGCCAAGGGCTCGGAGAAGATCATCCGCACGGCCTTCGAGTTTGCCCGGTCGGAGGGCCGGCAGTCGCTGGCCTGCGCCACGAAGGCCAACATCATGAAACTCACCGAAGGCGAGGTGAAGCGCACCTTCGAGCGGATCGCCCCGGAATACCCCGACATCAAGTCGTGGCACGTGATCATCGACAACTGCGCCCATCAGCTCGTGAAAAAGCCGGCCCAGTTCGACGTGATCGTGACCACGAACATGAACGGCGACATCATCAGCGACCTGACGTCCGCCCTCGTCGGTGGCCTCGGCTTCGCCCCCTCGGCCAACCTTGGCAACGGGATCGCGATCTTCGAGGCGGTGCACGGCTCGGCGCCCAAGTACGCCGGCAAGGACGTGATCAACCCCACGGCCGTGATCCTGAGCAGCGTGATGATGCTCAAGTATCTCGGTGAGTTCGAGGCGGCCGCGGCCATCGAACATGCCGTGCTCACGACGCTCCTCGACGGCAAGCTCACCGGCGACGTCGTCGGCTACGACAAGGGCGTGCGCACCTCCGACTACACGAAGGCCGTGATCAAGAACCTGGGCCGCAAGGCCGAGGGCTGGAAGGTGCGGACCTCCAAGCCGATCAAGATGCCCCAGTTGAGCCGCAACCAGGTGTTCCGGGCCGCCAAGACGAAGGAGGTGGTCGGGGCCGACATCTTCGTGGAAAGCGCGATCGTGCCGGCGGAACTCGGCCCGGCGCTCGAAGCGATCAGCGCCCAGGCGCCGCTCAAGCTCAAGATGATCTCGAACCGCGGCACGAAGGTGTATCCCGACGGCAATCCCAACATCGACTGCGTCAGCCAGCACCGCTGCCGGTTCATGACGCGGAGCGGCAGCCCGATCGCGTTCGACGACGCCCTGGCCCTGGCCCGGCGGATCAACGAGCAGCACGAGGTGTGCCACATCGAGCGGCTGCTGCGGATCGACGGTGCCGACGGCTTCACGAAGGCCCAGGGCGAAGACTGACGCCTGGGGGCCCTGGGGGCGTGTTTCGGGGCAAACCAGCGGCCGTCGTGCCTGGGGCGCCCGGCTGCTCCCGGGTGCAGAGGCCGAGAATTGGGCCGGGGGTTGGACGCTGTTGTTCCTGGAGCCCCGAAATGCTAGAAATTTGCAGGTTCGACTGACTTTCGTCCGCACCCACTTCGTCGGGAACTGCGGTTCGTGCATCTGGCGATGGTCGATAGTCGATGTGGTCCGTGAGCGAGTTCCCGAGTCTTTGAGGTTTTGTTTTTATGTCCCGGAAGATTTACGTGGGGAACCTCCCCTGGTCCACCACGTCCTCCGATCTGGAGGCGATGTTTTCTCCGCACGGCGCCGTGCGGAGTGCCGAGGTGATCTCCGATCGTGAGACCGGACGTTCGCGCGGGTTCGGTTTTGTGGAGATGGAGACCGACGAAGGTCTGCAGGCCGCGATCAACGCCCTCAACGGGCACGAGATCAACGGTCGTCCCCTGACGGTCAACGAGGCCCGTGAGCGCACGCCCCGTCCGGGCGGAGGTGGCGGCGGTCGCTCCGGTGGCTACGGCGGCGGCGGTGGCGGCGGTGGTCGAGGTGGTTACGGCGGCGGCGGCGGCGGTGGCGGCGGCTACCGTGGCGGCGACCGCTACTAAACCCGGCACATCACGCAGGCCGTCTTTTTGACATGCCATCGCAGGGGTCGGGTTGTTCATGCTCCCGGCCCCTGCGATCCATGCCAGTGGTTTTTTCAGTGTTTCTTCGATCGCGGTTTTGAAACGTCTTCAACTCATTCACCAGCCCACGGACTGATTCACGTTCATGCCTCCTGCCAATCCCAAATTTGCCAAGTTCGCCAAGAAGAAGGCCAAGCCGCGCACAAAGGTGAAGCGGAAAGACCCCATCTTCATCGACGGCGCCCGGCCCCGCCCGATGTACGTCGACTACAAGGATCTCGAACTGCTCGGCAAGCTCATCAACCGGCAGGGGAAGATCCTCGGCCGGCGGAAGAGCGGCTGTACGGCCGCCAGCCAGCACGCCGTCACGAGCGCGATCAAGCGGGCTCGGTTCATGGCCCTTCTGCCCTACGTCGGCGAGTGACGCCGCGGAGCGCATGCCAGCCCTGACGACCCGGCGCCGAGTCGAGTTTCGCGACACCGACGCCGCCGGGATCGTCCATTTCTCCGCCTTCTTCTTCTGGATGGAGTCGGCGGAGCACGAGCTCTTGCGGGCCGCGGGCCTGCACGTGTTCGACCCGCAGCCCGACGGCGGCACGGCGAGCTGGCCGCGGGTGTCGGCGGCCTGCGACTACAAGTCGGCCGTGCGGTTCGGAGACGAGGTGGAGATCGCAGCCCACGTGGCCGAGCTCGGCCGCACGAGCGTGACGTTCGCCTTCCGGTTCGAGCACGGCGGCGTGCTCGTGGCCGAGGGAAAGATCGTCGCCGTGCGCTGCCTCATGCACCCGGGCAAGAAGCCGCAGGCGGTGCCGATTCCAGAAGACATCATGGCGCGGCTCGTGCCGTTTCGAGCCGTCTGATATGGGCTCGCCGTGAGCGCCCGGAGAAACGCAGCATGCTCGAGGTCGCTGGGCTCGCGAAGACGTTTCCGGCCGCGGAGGCCCCCGTGCGTGTGCTCGATGGCGTGTCGCTGCGGATCGCGCCGGGAGGGCGGATGGCGATCATGGGCCCGAGTGGATCTGGCAAGAGCACGCTGCTTGCGATCCTGGGCACGCTCGACGAGCCGACGGCGGGCAGCGTGCGGCTCGACGGCAGCGACCCCTTCGCGCTCTCCGCGGTGGAGCGGGCGGCGTTTCGCAATCGTGCGATCGGCTTCGTCTTCCAGGAGCACCACCTGCTCGGCGGCTTGACGGCGCTCGACAACGTCGTGCTGCCGGCGCTCGCGACGGGCGCGGTGCCGCCCGCCGTCGTCGAGCGGGCCCGCATGCTGCTCGAGCGCGTCGGCCTGGCGCACCGGGCCCATGCCCTGCCCGGCGAACTCTCGGGCGGTGAGCGGCAGCGGGTGGCGGTGGCCCGTGCGGTCGTGCTCGGTCCGCGGCTGATTCTCGCCGACGAGCCGACGGGCCAGCTCGATGCGGCCAACGCCGAGATGGTGACCAACCTGCTCGTGGACCTCGCCGCCGAAGTGGGCGGCATGCTGCTCGTGGCCACGCACGCCCGCTCCGTGGCGGAGCGGGTGGGCACGGTGCGGCAGCTCGTCGCGGGGCGGCTCGAGCCATGACCGCAGTCGCAGGGGAGCGAGCAGGCAAGGGCGAACAGCCAGTGGCCTCGGTCGCGGGGCTCGCCATCCGGCTCGTACGGCACTGGTGGCGGCAGCTCGCGGCGCTCGCCGCAGCCTGCGGCGTGGTGGCGGCCACGATCTCGGGAGCGCTCGGCGTGGGGGCGGCCGTCGAGCAGGGCTTGCTCAGGCTCGCGATCTCGCGGCTCGGGCGGATTGATGCGGCCGTCGTGGGCGAGGAGTTTTTTCGGGAGGCGCTCGCCGGTGAATTGGCTGCGGGGGGCAAGCCCGGTGACGCAGCCGCGCTCGTGCCCGCGATCGTGATCGAAGCCGTGGTGGAGACGGCGGCCGACGGCCGCGGGCCCTCCCGGAGCACGCGGGCGGTGGTGCTCGCCTGCGACGACGTGCCCACGCTGGGATTTCCCGGGCCGGCTCCCACGCTTTCCGCCGACACGGTCGCCGCCAATGCCTCGCTGGCCGCCGTGCTCGGGGTGCAGGCGGGATCGCCGCTCGTGCTGCGGATCGCCGAACGGTCGGCCGCGCCGGCAGACAGCCCGCTCGGCCGGCGTGAGATCCGCTCGACGGGCCGACGCGTCGCCGTGTCGATGGTGCTGCCAGAGGAAGGCCTCGGGCAGTTTGCGCTCGAGCCGGCACAGGCCACGCGGCCGCTCGTCGTGGCGCCGCTCGCGCTCGTGCAAGGCCTGGTGGACCGGGGCGACGTCGCAAACGTGATCTTCGCCGTGCCGCGCGATCGCACTGGTCTCAAGGCCGGCGGGCTCGCGGCCAGCCTGCGGGCCCGGCTGGCTCCCACGCTCGACGATTCCGGGCTCGTGCTAGACGCAGTGGCATCAGATCCCGCGACGATCCGGCTCACGAGTCGGCGGCTGATCCTGCCCGACGCCGTCGATCGCGCGGCCGAAGCAGTCCTCGCGCCGATCAACGCTCGGCCATCGCTCGTATTCCTCGCGAATGCGATCTCGACGACCGGCGTGGCACCGGTGGCCACGATCCCCTACTCCACGATTCTCGGCATCGCCGACACGTCGCTCCCCGTCGGCGATCTCGTCGATGCCGCCGGCGTGCGGATCCCGCCGCCTGGGCCCGACGAGATCGTGATCGATCAATGGATGGCCGATGATCTCGCGGCGCAGGGCCGGCCTGTGGCCGCGGGCGACGTGCTCGAGGTGGGCTATTTTTTGCCCGAGACGATCCACGGCCGCGTCGAGGAGGCCCGTGTGAGATTCCGAGTGAGCGGGATTGCTGCGATGCGGAGTGCCGCCGTCGATCGCACGCTCGTGCCCGACGTTGAGGGCGTCAGCGACGAAGACTCGATCGCCGACTGGGATCCACCGTTTCCCTTCGATGCATCGCGGGTGCGCACGACGCCGCCGCACGACGAGGACGACGCCTATTGGAAGACATACGGCACGACGCCGAAGGCGTTCGTGTCGCTCGCGACCGCGCGCACGCTGGCCGGCAGCCGCTTCGGGGCCACGACAGCCTGGCATATGCCGCGTGACCGCGTGACCGACCTTGGCTCGCTCCGCGGTGCGCTCGCCGCGCGGCTCGAGCCGGAGGAGATGGGCATCAGGATCATGCCGCTCGCGGCCGACGCCCGCGCCGCAGCGCGGGGCTCGACGCCGTTCGGCCCGCTGTTTCTCGCGCTCTCGTCGTTCGTGGTCGTCGCCGGCCTGGTGCTCGAGTGGCTGTTGTTCCGGCTGCTCGTCACCGCGCGGCGGCGAGAGATCGGCGTGCTGGCCGCGATTGGCTGGCCGCCGCGACGGCTGGCAACGCTGCTGGCCCTCGTCGGGCTCGCCGCGGCGGTCGTGGGATCGGTGGCGGGGGCGTGCCTCGGGCCGCTCTGGGCCCGCGTGATGCTCGATGCCCTGGCCCGTTCGTGGACGACGGCCGTCGCGGCCGGGTCGCAGCAGGCGTTTGGTGACATGGCGAGTGCCGCCCGGCCGCTGCTCGGAGCGATCGTGGCGAGCCTCGTGGTGTCGGTTTCGGCGCTTGCCTGGGCAGCCGCGCGGGCTGCCCGCACGCGGCCGCTCGTCCTCTTGCGTGGCACGGCCGATGCCCTGGGCAGCGGTGCGCCCGGCTGGCGCTGGCTGCCGATCATCGCGGCCGTGGTTGCGCTCGTGCTCGGCTGGCTTGGCTCGAGCGCCGGGCCGGAGCAGGCCGTCGCGCTGTTCTTCGGGTCGGGCGCTGCGGCGCTCGTCGCTCTCGTGGCGGCGGCCCGGGCGGCGCTCGTTGCAGAGCGGGCGGCGCCGATCGCTTCGCTCGTCGGGCTCGCCTGGCAGTCGCTCTGCGGGCAGCGGTCGCGGGCCGCGAGCGTGATCGCGATCGTGGCGGTGGCCGAGTTTCTCGTCGTCGCGCTGTCGGCCTTCACGCTCGGGCCCCCGCCCGACCCAGCCGACCGGCGATCGCCGACGGGCGGCTATGCGGCACTCGCATCGTTCGGCACGCCGGTGAGCGCCGACTCGGCAGCAGAGATCGAGAACGCCGACGTCACGCTCATCCGTTCAAGTGGTGGCGCCGATGCCAGCTGCACGAATCTCTACGCCGCCGTGCGGCCCACCGTGCTCGGCGTCGGGCCCGGATTCGTGGCCCGCGGTGGATTTTCGTTCGTGGCGCATCGGCCGCTGCCGGCAGGCGAGACGAACCCGTGGACCTTGCTTGACCGCGCGCCTGACGCCGGTGGGCCGATCCCGGCGATCCTCGATCAGGCGACGGCGCAGTGGGCACTGAAGCTCGGCGGTGTGGGCGCGCGGTTCACCGTGCCCGACGACGACGAGAAGGCGATCGAATATGAAATCGTTGGCCTCCTCGCGCCTGGCATCTTGCAGGGATTCGTGATCGTCGCCGAGCGTTCGTTCGAGGCGGCATTTCCTCGGCGATCCGGATATGCCTTCGCGCTGCTCGATGCGGCAGCGGGAGCGTCGGGGGAGAGCCTTGCACGACGGGCTGGCGCCGTCTGGGCCGACGCCGGCCCGATGGTCGAGCCCACGCTCGAACGGCTGGCCCGACTCGCGGCCGTGCAGAACACGTTCCTGGCAGGGTTTCAAACGCTCGGCCTCCTCGGGCTGCTGCTCGGCACCGCGGGCGTGGCGGCCGTGCAGGCGCAGGGCGTGCTCGAACGGATCGGCCAGTTCGGGCTGCTCCAGGCGCTCGGGTTTTCCCCTGGCAAGGTTCGCGCGCTCGTGACGCTCGAGGCGGTCGCGGTCGTCGGGGCCGGGCTCGTCGCCGGAGCCCTGGCGGGCGTCGTCGCACTCACGCCTGCCCTCTTCGCCGGCCGCGCGGCGGTGCCTGTGGGCTGGGTAGCGGCGACATGCGGGCTGACGCTCGCTGCCGCGGCGCTTGCGGGGCTCGTCGCCTCGCGGCGGGCGACCGAGCTCTCTCCCCGCGAGGCGCTCCGCGCCCCGTGACCACGGCGCACGTGCCGTACGAAAACTGCCTTTGCGGGTTTCGCCGGTCGGCCGCTACGGTGAGCGAATGCACATCGTCGTGATCTTGCCGCGCTGGGTCGGCGACCTCGTCATGTCGACCCCCCTGCTCCGCGCCCTGCGCGGCCACTTCGCCGGCCGCGCGCGGATCACCGGCGTGATGAAGCCGATGTTCGCCGAGCTCCTCGAGGGAACGCCGTGGCTCGATGACACGGTGTTTTACGACCGGCGCAGCAAGGATCCGGCAAGGCGATTTCGCGCCGTCGCGGCCCGGCTGCGGGCCGACCGGCCCGACATCGCGCTGATCGTGCCGAATTCGCTCTCGACGGGAGCGCTCGCGTTCATGATGGGCGCCCGCCGGCGGGTGGGCTTCGCCCGCCACTGGCGGCGACTCCTGCTCACCGATCCGCTCACGCCGCCCCGCGATGGATTTCGCATTCGCCCCGTTTCGACCGCCGAGCATGCGATGGACCTCGCCGAGCGGATCGGCGTGCCGCGGCAGCCGCTCACGCTCGAGCTCGCGACCACTGCGGCCGACGAGTCGCTTACCGATGCCGTGCTCGGGCGACTGTTTCCCGATCACGATCCTGCCGGGCCGCTCGTCGTGTTCAACGACAACGGCGCCTTCGGGCCGTCGAAGTCGTGGGGTGCCGACAAGTTTGCCGCCCTCGGCCGGCTCGTCGTGGAACGCGTTCCCGGCGCGCGGGTGCTCGTTCACTGCGGCCCTGGCGATCGCGACGACGCCCGGGCGATCGAGCGGCAGGCGGCGCTCCCGGCCGTGCGCAGCCTGGCCGACGAAGCGAAGCTCCCGTTCGGCCTCGCGAAGGCGGTGATCCGCCGTGCCGCTGCCGTGGTCACCACCGACAGCGGCCCGCGGCACATCGCCGCCGCCTTCCGCCGGCCCACGATCGTGCTCCACGGGCCGATGGACCCGCGGCTGAGCCGGTCGGAGGAACCGCGGCTCGTGGAGATGCGGCTCGACCTCCCCTGCTCTCCGTGTGGCAAGCGCACCTGCCCGCTCGGCCACCACGATTGCATGCGGCTGCTTTCAGTGGATGATGTGGGTCGCTCGCTCGTCGCCACCCTCGCGGAGAAAGCCTGATGCTGCAGTTCCTGAGCCTGATCGGCGCGATCGCGCTCACCGCGTTTTGCTGGGGCATCTACGGGCCCGTCCTCCATTTTGGCCGCGAGGCGATGCACTCGAGCCTGCGGCCGTTCGTGTGCGTGGGGCTCGCCTACTTCCTGATCGCCGTGCTCGCGCCGTTGGCGCTCCTCGCCCGGGGTGGCGAGCGGGGCGCATGGTCGGCGAAGGGCGTGCTCTGGAGCCTGCTCGCCGGCAGCGCCGGCGCCCTCGGGGCCCTCGGCGTGATCCTTGCGCTCGGCTTCGGCGGTAAGCCGATCTACGTGATGCCCCTGGTGTTCGGCGGGGCGCCGGTGGTGAACACGCTGCTCACGGCCTTCATGAACAAGGCGTTCAACCAGCTCAAGGCGCCGTTTCTTGCGGGGCTGATCCTCGTCGTACTCGGGGCGGTGACCGTGCTTGTGTTTAAGCCGCAGCCGCAGGCCCACGCGGCTCCCGCTGCCGCAGCAGTGGTGACGGACGATTCGCCAACGCCGGCGGAGCCTGCGATCGGTGCTCCGGCGAAGACGGCCGAAAAGAAAACGGAGCGGTTTTTGGAAGTCTTGCTCTCGACGGCACTCGCGATGCTTTCGTGGGGTGCCTACGGCCCGGTGCTGCACCGTGGCCAGGGGGCGATGGGGGGCAGCCGGCTGCGGCCGCTGATCTGCATCGGTGCGGCGTACTTCCTGATCGCCGTGCTCGTGCCGCTCGCGCTCCTCGTGCCGATGGGCGACACGGGTAACTGGGGAATGAGCGGCATGCTCTGGAGCCTCGGGGCCGGATCGCTCGGCGCGCTCGGTGCCCTCGGCACGATCCTCGCCTTCGCCTGCGGGGGCAAGCCGTTCACGGTGATGCCGGTCGTGTTTGGCTGCGCTCCCGTGCTCAACACGCTAGCCACGATCGCTCTGGCCCACACGCCCCCGGCGGCCGTGAGCCCGTTCTTTCTCGCCGGCATGCTGATCGTGGCAGTGGGCGCCGCCACCGTGCTCATGTTCGGCCCCCGCGGGCACGCCCCCGCCAACAAGTAGGAGAGGCTTCAGCCTGTCGCCAAGAGCTTCGAGATGGCCATGCCGCAGCAGGCGTTCATCCATCAGATCTTCTACGACGAGCGAACCCGGGCGCTGCTCGACCCCGGGTTTCTGCCGCTCGACAATACCGCGAACCCGCGGCCCGACTGGAGCGAGTATTGGCCGATCCGGCAGTTCTTCCTGGCGAACAGTTTTCTGCGCGACGCCGGGTACGGATTCCTGTCGCCGAAGTTCTGCGCCAAGACGGGGCTGGCGGCCGCCGAGGTCCACCGGTTCATCGCGGAGGAGGAGGCCGACGTCTTTCTGTTTTCACCCTGGCTCGATGAGTCGGCAGCGGTGCTCAACGTGTTCGAACAGGCCGCGGTGCACGGCCGCGGCGTGCCGGCATTGTTTTCCTTGGTGCTCGCGCAGCTCGCACCCGGCATCGATGCCCTGCGCCTCGTGATGGATTCCAGGCAGGTCGTGTTCTGCAATTTTTTCGTGGCCCGTCCGGCCTTCTGGCAGCGGTGGTTCAGCCTGTGCGAGCCCGTCTTCCGGCTGTGTGAGGAGGGCGACAGCCCGCTCGCGGCACAGTTGCACACGCTCGTTCCGCACGATGGGCGAAGCAACCAGGCCAAGGTGTTCCTGATCGAGCGGATCGCCTCGTTCATTCTCGCCACCGAATCCTGCTGGAAGGTGCGGGCCTACGACCCTGCCCGGCTGCCGCTATCGAAGGCGCCGGTCGCCGGCCGCGAGACGCTGATGCAGCTCGACGCGCTCAAGCG
>JBMLMS010000242.1:0-4539 GCA_049243925.1 Pirellulales bacterium | reverse complement strand
GATCGCGTCGATCGCGACCGAGACGCGGTAGTCGGCGGCGGCGAGCCGGGAGACCATCTCGTCGAGCAGCGGCTCGTCGGAAAGCTGCACGCCCCGACCCAGCGCATACCCGAGGAGCTTGCGGCAGAAGACCCGCACGAACTGGTCGCGGCGCGGCCCGAGCAGGTAGTCCCGCAGGCCCTGTTGGCCGACCAGCGTGGCCCCGTCGGGCAGGGTGGCCGTGACGTCGAGCGGGTTGCCGGCGGCGTCCGTGGTGCGGTGCCGGCCGATGGCGTCGAACTCCTCGAGCGCGAAGCCGAAGGGGTCGATCCGGCGGTGGCACTTGGCGCAGGCGGCGTTCTCCGAATGGAGCGCGATCAGCTGCCGCTCGCTGAGGCCCTGCGGCACGGTCTCGGCCAACTGGGGCACGTCCTTCGGCGGCTTCGGCAGCTTCTCGCCCAGGATCGTCTCGTAGAGCCAGTTGCCCCGCAGGATCGGGCTCGTGCGCGAGGCGCCGGCCTGCGTCGAGAGCGTGGTCGCGAGGCCGAGAATCCCGCCCCGGCCGTGCCGCCGCACGCCATCCACCCGCCGCCATTCCGGTCCGGTGACGCCCTCGATCCCGTAATGGGCGGCGAGCGATTCGTTCAGGAAGGTGTGGTCGGCGTCGATCAGCGAGAGGATCGAGCGATCGTGCTTGAAGAAGTCGTCGAGAAGCCGAACCGTCTCCTCCTCCATGTCGGCCCGCAGGCCGGCGAACGTGGGAAACAGTTCGGCGTTCTTCTCGTCGAGCGTCGCGAAGCCATACACGTGGAGCCACTGCGTGCCGAACTCCTCCGCCAGCCGCCGGGAGGCCGGGCTCGCGAGCATCCGCCGCGTCTGCGACCTCAGGACCTCGGCATCCTGCAGCCGTCCGCTCGCGGCGGCCGCCAGCAGATCCGCGTCGGGCAGCGACGACCAGAGGAAGTAGGAGAGCCGCGTCGCCAGTTCGAAGTCGCCGACCGGCCCGGCTTCGGTGCCGGGGCCGGGCGTCTCGAGCTTGTAGAGAAACTCGGGCGCCACGAGCACGTGGGCGATCACCGTGCGGATCGCCTCCTCGTGGGGCAGATCCTTGTGCCGCAGGGTGTCGTAGAGCGTGCGGAGCCGGGATTCCTCGTCGGGCTGCAGCGGCCGGCGAAAGGCCCGGCCGGCCAATCCCACGAGGGCATCGACGTGCCGCGGCTCCACCTCCACGAGCCGCTTCGCGAAGGCCTCGGCCCGCGCGGTGATCGCGGGCTGCATCAGGTCCAACGCCACGACGAGGTCGGGCAGGCCCTGCGTGGCGTAGGCCCGGAGCTGCTCGAACACGTCCTCGAACTCCAACGGCTCCCGGGCGACGAAGAGCAGTTCGTCCCAGAGCTGGTCGAGCCGGGCCACCTCGGCGTCGTCGAGCATCAGCCGGCGCAAGTGGTCGTCTTCACGATAGAAGAGGTTGAGCGTGACCACCTCGTCCACGGGCACGATCCGGGCGTAGCAGAGGGCCTTGGGAAAGAGATCACGAAACTCCGCGAACGCCCGGGTGAAGCGGTCGTGGGCGGGCGACGGATCCGCCGTGACGATGGCGGCTGCCGCCGAGCACTCGACGGACGGAGCCGGCCCGAGGCCGACCCACGGCTGCACGCTCGCCTGCGGGCCGGCGCCGGCGGGAAGCGCGGCGGTCGTGACGAGTTCCCAGCCGGCGGCGAGCGACCGCGGGATCTCGATCGTGAACGCCTGCGGGGCACGGACGCAGAGGTCGTCGGGCCCGATCGCGGGCGGGGCGATGCCGTCCGGAGCCCGCCCGAACCCGTCCGGATCGAGGCCGACGAGCGGCCCGCCCGCCGGGCCCGGAACCGGCTCGGCCCCGCGCACGCCCTCGTCGAGGAGCCGCGTGAGCAGCGGGCCGGTGGCTGCGGTCAGGCTCCGGGCGAGCAGCGCATCGGGCGAGCCATCAGCCGGATCGGCCTGCGGCTGGGCGAGCTGTGCGGCGAGCTCACGGGCGAGAGCCGGGCGGTCGGCGGCAGGACCGGAGAACCAGCGGGCGAGCGTCGAACCCTCGACCAGCACAGCTTCGTCGGCGATCGCGTCGGGCTCACTGCCGAAGTGCCAGATTCCAGGCCGTCCGTGGGCATCGGCATGAGGGTTGGCCGCGAGCAGATCGGCGGAGCAGTCGCGGGCCAGATCCCACACTGCCGCAGCGTCGGCCGGGGCATCGAGTGACGTGATCGTGAGGTCGACCGCCGTCGAGTCGCAGACGTGGTCGCCATCCCGCGCGCCGATGGCGATGGTGATCATGTCGCCGTCCTGCACGGGAACCTCGATCGGGCCGGCCGCCTGCCGCTCCGCGTTCGCCGCCCCCTGGGCGAGCGCCTGCCGGGCCGAGCCCCGCCGCCGTTCGAGCCGCCAGGTGAAGCCGTTGCCGCAGAAGTCGTGGGCATCCTGGACGGCCGCCTCGATCCGCACTCGCCCCGTGATCGGGCTTTGCCAGGCCACGACCACCCGTCGGCTCGGGGCCGGATGCACCGTGATCCCGTGGGGCCGCATCACCTGCGGGAACGAGACCTCCTGATCGGAGGCGTTGGCCCGCACCGACACGTCATCCGGCCCCCGCCAGCCGGTGATGAAATCCCAGCCGCCGATGCGCGAGTCTTTTTCGGTGAGCGCATCGATCGTCGCGCGTCCGCCGCCGACGCCCAGGAGCGTGAACCATCCCCGCAAGAGCCGCGGATCGACGCCGTGCTTGGCAGCGAGCGTGGTGGCGAGTTCGTCGGGCTTCACCTCGCGGCCCGCGGCCATCGCCTCATCGACCGCGGCGAGACAGGCCTCGGCCGTCTTCGCGACCTGCGGCTGCCACCAGGCGAACGCCGCCGCCCGGGCCCGCACGTGCCGCAGCGGGATATCGGCCCGGCCGGCCGCGACGAGCCGCGGCGCCCTGAACACAACCACGTCGTCGGCGTCGCCGTCGCCGGCGTCACCGGCGGCCAGGTGGAGCGTGATCGGGGCCGATGCGTCGCCGGCTGCGGCCGGCGGCAGCTTGATCCGAAACTCCTTCTCCCGCACCAGCGGCGCGACCGCCTCCTGCCAGCTCGCGGGGCCGTCCTTTCGGCCGAGGTGGCGGCCGATCTGGCCGACCGAGTTGAATGTCCAGACGGCGTCCTGCCAGCGGCCGATCTCCGCCGCGACCTCTGCCGCCTCGGCGGGCGAGGCCGACCGCCAGGCCGCGCGGATGCGATCGAGAACCAGCGAGCCCGAGTCGGGGGCCGCCAGCGACTGCCAGAGCCTGGCGAGATACTTGGGTGAAAGGGCGTGGTCGCGGGCGACGGCCTCGATCGCGGCGGCATCGACCGGCTGTCTGGCCCGGAGGTCGAGCGTGGCGCGGACATACCGCTCGACCGGCAGGAACCCCTCCGTGCCCATGTCGAGTTTCACGCCATCCTTGACGGTCGACTGGGCGGCCGCAAGCCGGCCCGCATAGCGTCCATAAAACGCCTTGATGCGGCCGAGCCAGTCGTCGGCGAAGTCGCGGCGCGAGTCGCCGGCCGAGAAGGCGATCGAGTCGGGCAGGAGCACGGTGTGGGCCGCGACGCGCTTGGCGGCATCCAGATACTTGTCGACCAGGCTCGGCGACATCACCAGCGACTGGCCGGTGTTGGTGAAGCCCTCCCCGGCGCCGCCGTCGGCCGGAAACTCGCCCGCCGGGTCGAGCGACTCCACGCCGGCGAGGTCGCGAATCGTGTGCGTGTATTCGGCGTTGTTGAGCCGGCGGAGCACGACCCGCCCCGGATCACCGGCATGGGCCCGCGCCTCGGCGGCGAGGAACGCCTTCAGCCAGGCATCGAGCGACTCCCGCTCGGCGGCGCTCGGCTGCTCGGAATCGGGCGGCGGCATCTGGCCGTTGGCGACCATCTCCTCCACCCGCCGCACGAGCTTCGGGTGGGCACGAAACGCGGCCATGTTGTCGAGGGCGGCGAGGTCCACCTCGCCCTCGGCCCCGTCGCCCGAATGGCAGTCGAGACAGTAACGGCCGAGGAGCGGCTTGGCTGTCGCCAAACCGGCCTCGAGGGGGTCGGCCGCGGCCACGTCAGCGACCACGAGCAGCACGGCCGTCGCCGCGAGCCAGCGAAACGGAAGCCCGGTGCTCGTTGCCGCGTTGCCAGGGGCCGCGATCATGCCAGACGCCTCTCAACGACATCGCCGGCTCGACGCCCGTGGGGCGGACGTCGAGGCCGCGACGGGCCGAATTCATCGTGGTGATTCTATCACCGCCCGGCAAATCTGTCGACAGGTACTCTCGGGCAGCGGCATGACCGTCGGACCTGCCCGCGTGAATGGATCCAGCCCCTGTCACCGCGGTACGGGCTGAGGACGGAGTGGACGGAACGTGCGGGCGTCGTCCTCTTCTTTACTGCTTTGGCGCGGAGGAAATGGTCGCGGCCTCATCGAACAAGGCGTGCGCCGGGTCCTTGATGAGTATGGCGGATTGGAGGAACGAGCAATCGCGGGAGATGATCCCTTCGTAGTCGGTCGGGGTGCCGTCCCATTTCA
>JBMLMS010000241.1:0-4308 GCA_049243925.1 Pirellulales bacterium | reverse complement strand
TTGATGAGACGCTGCGCGTGGCTTGGATCAGGAACAAAAAGACCGAATGCGCACAGGGCGATGAGTGAGAAGTGAAATGTCAAGGATTGATGTTCTTGTATTCAAGGATGACGGAGCCAGGCATCTCCGTGACACCGGGCCGTCTTCCTTGAGCAGGATCAGGTGATCGGATGCGGCCTCTTGTAACGGAGGAGCAAAAGCCGTCTCGGCCAAGGATAGCCCCGTCGATGGCACTTCCGCAACGGTTTTCGGGCTGAATCGCGACTCACGAGCCTCGGGTGAGCGGCCTGGGCGCCCGGAGGCGGCGCTCCGAAACACCACTCACCCCCTGCGACGGCGATTTTCTCGCCTCGGCGCAGACCGTCTACAAGTCCGCCGCTCCCGGGCTTCGATGCCTCGCGTCCGGCACCGGTCAGAGGCTGCGGATGTCGATCACGGGCAGCTCGTCGGGCGAGACTTGAAAGACGTCGCGATCGTCAGAGGCCTGGACGAGCTCTTCCCGGTTGGCGGGCGCCACGCAATCCGTGACGTGCGAGTGAGGCTTTTGATGTCGGGAACCCTCGGCTGAAGCACGCTCACCCCCGCCCTCTCCCCGAGGGAGAGGGAGACAGCATGCGGCCTGGGATAGCTTGCCGACGTCGCCGATTGCGAGCGACGTGACGGCGGGCCTGAGCTTGTGATTGGGCGCAAAGACGCCGTGATACCGATGCCGGTGCTTGCGCGGCGGTGGCACGAGATCGGCGAGCCGGTCCAAAAACTCAAACGGCGAGAGCTCGACGACGCCATTGGCCCTCGGCCGCGTGAACTTGCGGCCGCGACCAGCCGGATTACCCGTCGCCGGGTCGGCCAGCGGCGATCGCGAGTCAGTATTGCCCCCGATACTTCAGGGCGGCCTGCGTCCGCGACCGCACGTGGAGCTTGGAGTAGATGCTCCGCAGGTGCGTGCGGACCGTCGGCACGCCGATGCCGAAGGTGTCGGCGATCTCGCGGTTGCTGTAGCCGCGCGACAGGTGCTCCACGATTTCCTGCTCCCGGTCGGTGAGCCGATCCGCGGCCGCGGCGCCGGCGGCCGCCGGCCGCATGGGCTCGCGGAAGTAGTCGACGACGCGCCGAGCCACGTGGGCTGTCATCGGTGCGCCCCCGTCGAGCACGTCCCTGATCGCGTGCACGAGCTCGGTCGTCGCGGCCCGCTTGAGCAGATACCCGCCGGCCCCGGCCCGCAGGGCATCGAAGATCAGGTCGGTCTCGTCATACACCGTCAGCATCAGGATCGCGATGTGCGGGCAGCGTTCCTTGAGCCGCCGCGCGCACTCGATCCCCGACATGCCCGGCAGCTTGATGTCCATCACGACCACGTCCACGCCCGCCTCGGGAACCTTGCGGACGGCCTCCTCGCCGGTCGCGCAGGTGCAGGTGCACGACAGGCCCGGCTCCGAGCCCAGTAGGGTGCAGAGCGAGCTTCGCACGCCCATGTCGTCTTCCACCAAGGCCACCGTCGTCGTCGTCATGGCAAGTTCCTCCCGGCGACCGTCACGTCGCCCGCGGCATGGTACCGTGGCCGGCCGAAGATGCGAACGGCTGCGGCCCGCTGCGCCGATCGAGGGGATGGCCCAGCACGATGGTGGTGCCCCGTCCCGGGGCCGATTCGATCCGTTGCCAGCCGCCGACGGCGGCCAGCCGCTCGCGGATGTTCCGCAGCCCCTCGCCCGGCACGAATCCGGCGGCCGTCTGGTCGAAGCCGCAGCCGTCGTCGCCCACCCGGATCGTCAGTTCGCCGGCGCGGGCCGCCAGGCTGATGCGGCACTCCTCGGCCCGGGCGTGACGGGCCACATTGTTGACGGCTTCCTTGAAGGCGAGGAACAGCGCATGCCTCACCTCCGACTCGACCGGCAGGTCGCGGGGCTCCGGCTCGATGTCGAGCCGGCAGCGGGTGCCGGTGGCGTTGAAAAACTGCTGGGCGAAGCTCCCCAGGTAATCGGCCACCGCCCCGAGCGTGTCGTTCCGCGGGTTCACCGCCCAGACGATCTGGTCCAGCGACATCACCGTGTCGCGCGCCTTATCCCGCAGCGACCGGAGCCGGTCGGCGACCTCCGGGCTCGTGGGGCCGCTCCGTTCGGCCAGCGCGCCCAACAGGTCGATCTCCGTGAGCGACGCCCCGAGATCGTCGTGCAGGTCGCGGGCGATGCGGATGCGCTCCCGCTCCACGGCCCCCTGCCGTTCCAAGAGATCGAGCCGCCGCCGGGTGCGGCGCCGGATGACGGCCAGGGCGATGCCAGCCGAGGCCATGACGGCCCCCAGCGTCGAGAGCCCGCGAAACCAGGCCGTCTCCCAGTAGAAGGGCTCGACGACGATCGGCAGGCGGCCGCTGGTGTCGCTCCAGCGGCCGTCCTCGTTCGCCGACGACACCTCGAACGTGTAGCTCCCCGGTGGCAGCTGGTTGTAGGTGGCCGTCCGTGAGTTGCCGCCCTCGATCCAGCCGCTGTCGAGCCCGGCCATGCGCCAGCGATAGCGGGCCGACTCCGGCACCGCAAGCGACAGCGAGGCGAACTCGAACGAGGCCGTGCGTTCCTGGGGCGACAGCCGCAGCGGCAGCGGCCGCTCCCCGAGCACGTCGCGGCCGCCGACCCGCACCTGCTCGATGACGACCGGCTGCGGCAGCTGTTCCTCCGAGATCGAGGCGGGGTCGACCACCACGAGCCCGCCGGTGGTCAGGAACCAGAGCCGGCCGTCGCGGGCCTTGAGGCAGCAGGACTGCTGCCCCCAGGCACACTGCGCGACCGGCAAGCCGGCAGCCCGGCCGAACCGCCGGCACTGCAGTCGCGATGAGCGGCCCGCGAAGAACGCCTCGAGGTCGGCATGCGCGATCCTCACGATGCCGCCGAAGGTTCCCAGCCAGAGATACCCCCGGCCATCGTCGAGCAGCTGGCAGACTGTGTCGTCGACCAGGCCGTCGGCCTCCGTGACGCGGCGAAAGACGCCGTCGCGGAAGTGCACGAGCCCGCGATTGAACGTGCCGATCCAGACGCCGCCGCGGCCGTCGGGGAGCAGGGTCGAGAAGCGGATGTCGTCCTGCAACCCCGCCGGCCGATGTCGCGTGAACCTGCCCTCGGCGTCGCGGTGCCGGAGTTCCCCCTGCGACAAGCCGATCCACAGCCCGCCGGCGCCGTCGTCGGCCAGTGCCTCGACGGCCGGTGTCACCGCCTGCCCGGTGGGGCCGACCAAGACCGGCTCGAACCCGGCCTCCGGGCCGACCACGGCCACGTGTCCGTCCTGCCACTTCCAAAACCCATACTCGTTGCCAACCCACAGCCGTCCGGCCTCGTCTTCGTGCAGGGCTCGCGCCACGTCCCGGCACGCGCTCATGGGCAGGATGACGCGGCGTTGCTCGTCCTCCTGCCGATAGAGTTCGGCGAACTGCACCGCCAGCCAGATGCCGCCCGCACGCGCCGGCGCCACCAGTGATGTGAAGGATTCCGCCGAGACGGGGCCCGCAACCGGCTGGACGGCGCCGGCCACGATCTTCGACAGGATTCCACCGGGCCCGGTGAGCCAGATCGTGCCGGCGGCGTCTTCGCAGACCGCCAGCGTGGCGATGGGCAGCCCATCGTCGCCGATGACTGCCTGGAACGGCCTCGGCCGCACGCGGACCAACCCCCGGAGATCCAGCCCCAGCCAGAGATTCCCTTCGGCGTCGGTTTCCATGCAAGCGATCCGCCAGCGGGGGAAGTCGGGGTCGGCGGTCGCCTCCACGAGACGTCCATCCGCGGTGACGTGCCAGAGCCCCTCGCCATCGGTCGAGATCCAGACTCCTCCCGCGCGGTCATCGGCATGGACCATGCGGCGCCGCGGCGACACAGCTGCCTCGAGCCGGTCGCTCCAGCCCGTGGCGGTGGTCGTCCAACTGCCATCGCGATACTTCCGCAGCGCTCCCTCGAACAGCACCCACAGTCCGCCGTCGGACACCGGCATGATCGCGATCGCCCGCTGCGGGGCGGCCGCCTCGCCGCCCGGATCCGTCGCCACCGGCACGAACCCCGCGCCATCCCAGGCAGCGAGGCCGCGGTCGGTTCCCGCCCAGACCCGCCCCTGCCGATCCCGTGCCAGACAGTTCACGGCGCCGCTCTCGGCATACGCGGTGGAGGCAAGCAGTCGGGGGGCGTTCTCCACGAGCCGCCAGACCTCGCCGTCTCCCGTGGTGCCCAGGATCGCGCCGCCCTCAGCCATGACGACGGTCTTGAGCAACCCCTGCTCATCCGGCCCCGGATCGGTGATCAGCGCCCAGCGTCCCTCGCCCTCCGCGGCATCCCG
>JBMLMS010000240.1:0-1662 GCA_049243925.1 Pirellulales bacterium | reverse complement strand
GCCGGCAGAGATGGCCGCCTGGTATTCGCCGACCGGCGCGAAGGGCTACACGGATTATCCGGCCTACGGGCCGGACTAAAACAAGCTGGCCTACGGGCCGGACTAAGCAAGCCGGCATTCGTGCCGGACTAAGCGAGCCGGCCTACGGGCCGGAGTGACGCAGCGTCCGGGCCACTTACGTCCGTGTCGCCTCCATCGCGTAGCGACGGCAGTGCTCGAGGTAGGCCTTTTCGTGGGTTGCCAGCAGGTCGACCACGCTCGCCCACAGCCACGACGGGGCGTCGAGCGTCTTTGAGCGATGGCCGCTCAGCTCCTCCTGCCAGGCCTTGCGGGTGGGCTCATCCAGCTGGCGGGCATGCGCCTTGCCGACGACCGTCGCCAGAAATCGGGCGAGACGCATCGCCTCGTCACACGTCAGATCGGCTAGTTCGAACTTCAGATCCTGCGGCAGCAGTTCCCGCACGAACACCGGGTGATCGAGGACCTTCGCCGCGAGCATCCGGTCGCCCAGTGCCGGAGACAGATGCCAGGCCCCCTGGACCACGCGCTCGGCATGATCGGCGGGGATCTCGGCATCGGCGGCATGCGGTGCGAGTGCCGGAACCGCCTCTTTGACGTCGACGAGGCACAGCTCCCCCTTCTTGCCACCGACCGACACGAGCACGGCGCATCGCAGGAGGCCGAGCGAACTGCAGCCCTTCACCCAATAGGCCGCGTCGACCACCTCGATCTCCGCGTCGTCGGGCCGCGACTTGAGCGCGGTGACGAGCCGGCGGCCGGCGTCGGTGGCGAAGATCGCGTCGACCGCCTCGCGCTCGTCGTCGGCCAGCGGCCAGAACGTTTTGCCGAGCGGGATCGTAGGCTTCGTGTCCTCGATCCGCTCACGGGCCAGGTCTTTCCAACTCCGCTTGAGCGCGGCCTTCATGGCCTGTTGGACGACCTCGGGCCATTCGTCGTCGGCATCGGCGACGGCCCCGAAACTCTGCTCGTAGCCTTCGATGATCTGCTCCATCATCCGGGCCGTCGTCACGCCCGGCAGGTCCGACCCGCGGGCGGCGCTGGCCATCGAGAGCCCGAGTCGGATCAGATCGTGGGCCGGATTGCCGACGATGGTCTGGTCCAGGTCCCGGATCTGGATCGAGACGGTGCCCTTGGCACTCGCGATCGGACCAATATTGCCCGCGTGGCAGTCGCCACAGATCCAGATCGACGGCCCGGCGGGCACCGTCTGGCCGGTGCTACCCTCGAGCCATTCGTAGAAGTTCTTGGTGTTGCCGCGCACGTAGGCGTGAGCCGATCGGGCCATCTTCAATTGCCGCCGGGCCTTGAGGGCCGCCGCTCGCTCGCTGGGCGCGGGGAACGTGATATCCTTCGCCGGCATTCCGCCCTTCTCCTTGCAGCCTGGGTCGTGACCTGCTCGATCACGTTGCGGCCATGAGTCTATCAAGCGACGAGTTCGACCGGCTTGAGCGGCTCGTCTACCGCCCGATCTCGACGCAGCCCGACTGGCTCAAGGCCTGGCGGAACGAGGCCAACTACCTGCTCTTTCTCGCCCGCCGCGCGGAAGACAACGGGGACGAGCAGGAACTGGAGGAGCTCGAATCCCAGGCCCGCGACCTTGCCGACACCGTCGAGGCCCGCCTCCGACACGAAGGGCTCTGG
>JBMLMS010000239.1:0-11306 GCA_049243925.1 Pirellulales bacterium | reverse complement strand
TCAACGTCGGCGCCGCGACCGAGAGCGAGATGAAGGAGAAGAAGGCCCGCGTCGAAGACGCGCTGCACGCCACGCGTGCGGCCGTCGAAGAGGGCATCCTGCCCGGCGGCGGCGTCGCCCTCCTGCGGGCCAGCTCCCAGGTGAAGCCGAAGGGTCTCTCTGAGGACGAGACCGTGGGCTTCAATATCGTGGTGCGTGCCGCCCGGGCCCCGGTGACGATGATCTCGTCGAACGCCGGCCAGGACGGCTCGATCGTCTGTGAAAAGGTGCTCGGCGGGAGCGGCAACTTCGGCTACAACGCCGCCACGAACGAGTATGAAGACCTCGTCAAGGCGGGCGTGATCGACCCCACGAAGGTCACGCGGACGGCCCTCCAAAACGCCACGAGCGTGTCGACGTTGTTGCTCACGAGCGATGCGTTGATCGCCGAGAAGCCGAAGGATTCGAAGCCGAAGGCGGGCGGTGCCGGCCACGGCGGCGACTACGACATGTATTGATGACGCGAGCCGCCACGGGCGGTGAGCGGCATCTCCTCAAGCGATCGGGGCGGCCTCAGGGCCGCCCCGATTTTTTTGCGCGTGTGAGATCGTCGAGGGGCACGAAGCCGTCGCTGCCGGCAGGGGTGTCGGCCTTGCCGCACGCGGGCGCTGCCACCTGCCGCCAGAGCGTGCGCACGAGCCACAGGCCCGCGGCGATGGCGATCGCGATGGCGATGGCGTCTTGCATGGATCACCACCCCAGCGCCGTGCCGAGCTGGTACACGGCGAACGCCCCAAGCCAGGCGAGCGCCGTCATGTACGAAAACGTCACCACGGGCCAGACCCAGCTCTGCGTTTCTCTGCCGATCACCACGAGGGTGCTCGCGCACTGGGCGCAGAGCGCGAAGAACACCATCAGCGACAGGGCGACCGGGAGCGTGAACACCTTGCGGTCGGTGCCGTCCCAGGTGGCCGCCTTGAGCCGCCGCACGAGCATCGAGGCCTCTTCTTCTTCGCCTGGATCGACGTCGCCAAGGTTGTAGATCACGCCGAGCGTGCCGAGCACGACCTCACGGGCCGGAAAACTCGCGATCGCCGCGCAGCCGAGCCGCCAGTCCCAGCCCAGCGGCTTCACGAGCGGTTCGATCACACGGCCTGCCCGCCCAAGGAAGCTCTGCCGCAGGGCTTCGCCTTGGAGTTCAGCGTCGGTCAGTGTCTGGTTTGGGGGCTGCACGGGCACGGGATAGTTGCCCAGGGCCCAGATCACGACGCTCATCGCCAGGATCAGCGTGCCGGCATTCTTCAAAAACGACCACGACGCCTCGCGCACCCGCTCGAGCACCACCGCCGGCTGCGGCCAGCGCCAGCCCGGCAGTTCCATCACGAACGGCTGCGGTGGGCCGCGAAACACCGTGCGTGACAGCACCCAGGCCACGGCGGCCGCCACGATGACCCCGAGCGCGTACATGGCGGCGAGCACCACCGCGGGGAGGCGGAGCCAGGAGAATCCCACCGCAACGTCGGGCACGAAGGCACCGCAGAGCAGAAGATAGACCGGCAGCCTGGCCGAGCAGCTCATGAGCGGCGCGACGAGGATCGTGAGCAGGCGGTCGCGGCGGTTCTCGATCGTGCGGGCGGCCATGATGCCGGGGATCGCGCAGGCGAAGCTCGACAGCAGGGGGATGAACGACTTTCCGCTCAAGCCCGCCCCCACGAGCAGGCGGTCCATGAGAAACGCGGCCCGGGAGAGATAGCCGCAGCCTTCGAGCAGGGCGATGAAGAGGAACAGCAGCGCGATCTGCGGAAGGAACACCACGACCCCACCGACTCCGGCGAGCACGCCATCGACCAAGAGCGACCGCAGGGCACCTTCGGGAAGCTGCGTTTCGAACCAGGCCGCAATGGCGTCCATGGAGGCGGAAATGAGATCCATGGCCGGGGCTGCCAGCCGGAAGATCGACGTGAACAGGCCGAGCATCACGAGCGCAAAGACGAGCGTGCCCCAGAGACGGTGCGTGAGGACGCCGTCGATGGTGTGGGCCAGAGGTCGGCGCTGGGGCGGGGAGCGTCGCAGCACGTCGGCCACGACGTCGTCGATCCAGGCATAGCGGGCGATCGCATCGCGGGCGACTGCCGGCCGGGATGCATCGATCGCTGCCAGGTAGCGGGCCAGATCGGGCGGTCGCGCCGGGGAGCCGCCCGCCGCCCCCAGCACGCGGTCGCGCAAGAGTTCGATGCCAGTTCCGCGTGGAGCCACGACAGGGACGACGGGGCATCCCAGCCGCCGGGAGAGGGCTTCGGTGTCGATGGAGATGCCGCGGTCTGCCGCGAAGTCACCGAGCGTGAGCGCGACCACGGTGGGCAGGCCGATCTCCAGGGTCTGGCTCGCCAGGAACAAGTTCCGCGCGAGATTCGTGGCGTCGACGACGATGATCACGCAGTCGAGCGGAGGCACGCCCGGGATCCGGCCGGCCAGCACGTCGTCGACGACCCGTTCATCGGGGCTCTGGGGCCGCAGGCTGTAGGTGCCTGGCAGGTCGACGAGATCCACCGCACGGCCCTGGTGGGTGAAGCGACCGACCTTCTCCTCGACCGTGACGCCGGGATAGTTGCCGATCCGGGTGGGAATGCCGGCCAACGCCGTAAAGAGCGTGCTCTTGCCGGTGTTGGGATTGCCGACGAGCGCTACCGTGAGCGGCCGGCTCGTGCCGCCAGGCGCCATCATGACCTGCACCTCATGGAGCCACGGCGACGAGGGCCGCCTCGCGCCGCCGAATCGACAGCCGGTAGCCCCGCACTTCGATCTCGAGCGGATCGCCGAGGGGCGCGGTCGCTACCACAGCCACCTGCACACCCGGGGTCAGGCCCATTTCCAGGAGCCGCAGCGACACCGCATCAACGCCGGGCACATCGACCACCGCAGCCGTCTGGCCGACGGCGACTTCAGCGAGCGATGGCATGGAACACAACCGCATTGTGCGGCTCCAGGGTGCAGCGTTGAGACTGATTCTCAACTCACCTCACGCGAAAGTGTAGAACGTGTCGGTCCCACCGGCAAACCAGTTCGCTGCGATGCGTCACGGAATTTTCGTCACCGGCACCGATACCGACGTTGGCAAGACGGCCGTGGCCGTCGCGCTCGTGCGGTGGCTCGTGGCGGCAGGCGAGCGGGTCGGCGTCTACAAGCCCGTGGCCACGGGTGGCACTGGAGATGCCGCCGCGCTCTGGGAGGCTGCCGGTCGGCCGCTGACACTCGACCAGGTCTGCCCGCAGGTTTTTCCCACGGCCATTTCGCCGCCCCGCAGTGCACGTGCCGCCGGCACCGAGGTCGATGCAACGCTCCTCGCACGGGGCCTCGAGCCGTGGACGCGCAGCTTCGACATCGTGGTCGTGGAGGGCGCCGGCGGGCTCTTCTCGCCACTCGCCGACGGCGTTTCCAACGCCGATCTTGCCGGCCGGCTCGGCATGCCGCTGGTCGTCGTCGATGCCGCCCGGCTCGGGGCGATCGGCCGGACGCTCGCGACTGTGACCGCCGCACGCGCCAGGGGGCTCACCGTCGCCGCAGTCGTGCTCTCTCAGACGACATGGCTCGACGAGGCCGAGCGCGGCCTTCCGGCGAGCATGTGGCGGATCGCCCACGACAGCCGCGCCGACCTCGCAGCCGCACTCGCACCCTTGCCCGTGGGTATGCTTGCCCATCGCGCAGGCTCGATCGAGCCGCCCTTCGACGTCGTCAGGTAGGGCAGGCTGCGAGGGTGGCGGCCGCCACGCGGGAGCGGGCGGAAAAGCGGCCGAGATCGAGCCGCATCACCACCTTCCAGGTGCCATCGGCGGCCGGCGTCACCAGCCAGTGCGGCATCACGACGACCGACTGGTGGACGAGCTCGAAGCCCCCCTCCGACTGGCTCACCGACTGGATCGGAAAGGTCCAGAGGCCGGTGGCGGCGCCGTTCGACGCCGATCCGAACGTGAGCCGGGCATCGATGTCGAGCCAGTCATCAACAAGGCCGAGGCTGCGGACGTGCGGGAGGTCGAGCCGGCGGCCAAGGTCGCCGAGCTCGCGGCCGAGCTCGTCGTAGAAGAAGCGGCCGGTGGCGGCGGCAGGCAGCCCCGCGAAGTTGAATTCGATGGCCAGGTGCTGGCGAAAGTCGGGCGGCAGCCCGTCGAGCTTGTACGCGATCTCGAGTGCCCCCGACCCGGCCTCGAGCGTTACGGCCTTGGAGAGCGTGAAGGGAATGCCCCAGGCGTTACCGGTCCGCGAGAGCAGCACCTGGATCCGGCCCGGGTTGCGGCGAACACTCGCCTCGTAGGTGCCGGCGGCGAAGTCGCCCCGCTCGAGCGCCGTGCCCTCGACGACCGCCTCGGCCGTCACGTCGCAGTCCCAGAAATGATCGACGAGGCTCTTGCGCCGTGAACGGTCATAGCGCACCATGCGCTCGAGCCCTTCCTGCTTGAACTTCGCCAGCTGCGAGGCATCGACCACGCTGCGGGCCACGCCCGGGCCGGCGAGCACCTGCTCGTGGTAGGCCTCGGGCCGCCGATCGAGCGTGGCGAGGAGGTTGTGCTCCTGGTCGCGGAGGTCGAGTTCGTAGAGCATGCCCCCCTTCGCCGGCGCGAGCCAGGCGTCGAGGCGGTCGTTCGAGAGCCGCACGTCGGTGCGGCCGTCGAAGTCGTAGTCGGCAGTTGTGGCCTCGACCCACTCGCCCTGCCTGCCTGCGGCCCGGTCGGCCGCCTTCTCGGCGGCGATCAATTCCTTGAAGATGGCGTTGCGCAGGTGAGGCAGATAGATGCCGCCGAACGCCCCGTGCCAATAGGCACAGTTGCACTGCCCGCGGTAGAGCGCCTGGGTGGCGGCGGCGAGCGCCGTGGCATCGGCCGTGCCCGAGTGCCGCAGCCGCTCCAGCCGCGTGCTCACGGCAAGCATCCGGGCGTACATCTCGTTGGCCTCGGGATACCGCATCCGGAAGTTTCGCCAGGTGCCGCCGCGGATGAAGGGCGCCACCGGTGCCAACGCCGGATCGGTGGCGGCGGCCACGCGGGCGGCCACGCAGGTGAGCTGCTTCTCCGGCGGCAGCACCCACTCGGTCATCTCGCGGTAGCTGCATTCGGGCAGCCAGATCGTGCCGGCCGGCGGCGTGTCGCGGACCACCTCCGAGGGTAGCGCCATCTCGATCCAGTCGGCGTTTTCCTCCAGGAGCGTGAAGAACGTCTCGAGCCAGCCCTCCTCGAAGCAGGCTCGGTGTGTGTCGGGCCAGACGCCGAACTTCTCGCCGTCGTCGCCGAACACCGCCAGCGCCCCGTGGCGGCGCGACGCCAGCCAGCGCAGGTGGTCGATCGTCATATGGGGTGCGGCGAAGGGGATCACGTAGCGCAGGCGCTCGCTCACGGGAAACACCGCGAGCGTCGCGCCGTCTCCCTCGGTGAGCCACAGCCGGTCGAGCTCCTCGTCGGCCACCCCCGCGGCCCGGAAGTGGCTGTCGTCGAGAATCGTCCACTCGATGCCCGCCGCGGCGATATCGGCCGTCATCCCGGGATCCCACACCCGCTCGGCCACCCACATGCCCGACACGCGCGTCGACAGCCGCTGCTCGAGCCAGCGTGTGAAGCTCGTGATCTGTCCGATACGGTCGCGGGCCGGCAGCATCGCGAGCACGGGCTCGTGGAACGCGCCGCCCACGATCTCGACGCGGCCGTGGGCGGCGAGCCTCGCGAGGCGGTCGAGATACTCCGGATGCTTCCGATCGAGCCATTCGACGAGTGGGCCGCTCGTGTGCAGCGCCATGCGGATGCCGGCATGCCGCTCGAAGAGCTCGAGAAACGGCAGGTAGCTGTCGCGGTATGCCTGCTCGATCACCTCGTCGAAGTTGCCGACGGGCTGATGGTCGTGGAGCACGAAGACGAAGCGGACGGCAGCGGGCATGGACGGCCTCGGGCGAGAACAACGGCGGGGAGTCGCCGGATTCTCGGGCCTTGTCCGGCGGGCGCCAAACCGTCGGAGCGGGTTTTTTGCGGCCCGACTGCCTGCTCGAGCGCCGGCTGTGCCGGCCATGACGGTCAGCGAAAGAAACCGGCCGTCAGGCCTCGCGCAGCCGCCGGGCCGACTCGGCGGGCGACATCGTCGTGATGTGGCAGCCGGTGGCGAGCTCGAATCCGGCGAAGGCGGAAAGCCGCGGGAGAATCTCCAGGTGCCAGTGCCACTGTTCGATGCCCGGGGCGCTCGTGCCCACCGCGGTGAAGGGCGCCTGATGGAGCCACCAGTTATAGTCCGCCCGCGGGGCGACGCGGTTGAGCCTGGCGATGATCCGCTGCGTGAGCGCGGCGAGTGCCGTGACGGCATCGGCATCGGCTGCGTGAAAGTGCCGGCAGGCCGAGCGCGGCAGGATCATGGTCTCGAACGGCTGGCGGGGAGCGTGCGGCACGAGTGCCACGAGATCGCCCTGTTCGGCCACGACCCTCTGCTCGGCCTCGGCCTGGCGGATCAGGCTGCCGAACGGGTCACTCGAGCAGCCGGCGATCGCGATCTTGCCGGCGACGAGCGGCGGGAGAAAGTCGAGCGCCACGAGCTGGCTGTGCACGTGCTCGAGCGACGCCCCGGCCGCGGGGCCGGAGTTCTTGAACACGAACGCCCAGGCGAGATCGCTCCGCTCGGCCAGCATGGCCAGCCGACTCCGACAGAGCTCCCAGGCGTCGCGCCAGTGGTCGGCATCAATCGCGAGGATCGATCGCTCATGCTCAGGCGACTCGACGAGCACCTCGTGCACCCCATGGGCCGGCTGACGCAGGCCCGCGAGATCGTCCGGCACCCTGGCAGGGGCGGCTTCCGTGACCACGGGAAACTGGTTGGGCACGAGCCGCACATGCCAGGGAACCGCCGGGTTGGCAGGGCATTGCAGCACGGTCGGCGGCGTGCGCGATTCGTGACCGGCGCACAGCGGGCAGTCGCCGGGGACACCACTGCCGGCCGTCTGGACGGGCCGCTCGGCACGCTGCGGCGCGACGAACACCGTGCGCAGGGCGAGCGGCTCGTGGTGGCGCTGGGGTGCAGGGGCGTGGCCGGTGGAAGGGGGCGATGCGGCTGCCATGCCGGCAGCGTACCACACCGCGGCATCCGTCCGGCATGCCGCGCACGTTGATCGCCGCTCCCAACGGCCGTAGACTCGTCGCCGCCGGAATCCCGATTCGACCATCCGCCCGGCTGACCTTGTCTGATCGGCTGCCCTTGCCCGATCGGCTGCCCTTGGAGGAATGCATCATGCTCACCGTCGGCGACTCGTTTCCGCAGTTCTCCGTGCAGGCCTGCATCGGCACCGGCAAGGACGACATCAAACTCCTCACGAACAAGGATTACGCCGGCAAGTGGGTCGTGTATTTCTTCTATCCGAAAGACTTCACGTTCGTCTGCCCGACGGAGCTTGCCGAGTTCAACAAGCAACTGAAGGCGTTCAAGGACCGCGACACCGAGGTGGTGGGCGGCAGCACCGACAACGAGTGGTCGCACATGATGTGGCGTCGCTCGCATGCCGATCTCAAGGATCTCGGGTATCCGCTGATCGCCGCGCAGAGGCTGGCCCCGGAGCTGGGAATTCTCGAGAAGACCGAGGGCTACTGCCTGCGGGCCACCTTCATCGTCGATCCGCACGGCGTGATCCAGTGGGTGGACGTGAACCAGGGACGCGTCGGCAGGAACGTGGCCGAGGTGCTCCGGGTGCTCGACGCCCTGCAGAGCGACGAACTCTGCCCCTGCAACTGGAAGAAGGGCGATCCCTACGTGAAGGTCGGTTAAGACCCGGAAGTGCATCGCCGGCTCGGGGGCGGCAAAAGTCGCCGCTGTGCGGTCCTTCGGATTGTCGCGTGGGCTGCGGCAGCCCAAGGCTCCTCGAGCGTTCGCCGACCCCCTCGCCTCGCTGCTTTGGCTGGCTCCGTCAGGGCAGCGTTTCAACGCGGAGCACATCGGGGGTTGAGTCAGTGCAGTTTCGGCGGCGATCGTGGGCACACAAGTTTTCCGATGCGTTTCGGGGGCTTTCGCGGGCGGTTCGCAGCCAGTCGAGCTTCGCGGTGCATCTGGCCGTGGCGGCCGTCGTCGTCGCGCTGGCGGCAGCCTTGCGGTTGTCGGCCGTGGAGTGGTGCCTGCTCGTCGGAGCGATCGCGATGGTGCTCGCCGCCGAGATCTTCAATTCCGCGATTGAGTCGCTCGCCCGGGCGCTCGGTCCGGGCCGTCATCCGCGCATCCGCGATGCCCTCGACATGGCGAGCGCGGCGGTGCTCGTGGCGGCCTGCGGAGCGGCCGTGGTCGGCCTGATCGTGTTCGGCTCGCGCCTCCTGACGCTCGTGGGCTCGTGACGGTGGCAAGGTCGCGTTGACCGGCTTCGAGGCGATGCGATAGGGTGCCGACCCAAGTCAGGACTCTTCCTTCTGGAGCATGGAATCATGGGCAAGCTGTTGGCAGAGGCGATCGGAACCTTTTGGCTCGTGCTCGGCGGCTGCGGCAGCGCGGTGTTGGCCGCGGCATATCCCGACCTCGGCATCGGGTTCGTCGGCGTCTCGCTCGCGTTCGGCCTCACCGTGCTTACGATGGCGGCGGCGGTGGGCCACGTGTCGGGCTGCCATTTGAATCCGGCCGTGACGGCGGGCCTCGTGGCCGGCGGGCGGTTTCCCGCGAAAGACGCGCTGGGGTACGTGGTGGCCCAGATGCTCGGTGGCCTGGCCGGCGCCGGCGTCCTCTACCTCGTGGCCCGCGGCATCCCGTCGTTCGAGATCGCCGCCGGCTTCGCCTCGAATGGCTACGGCGAGCATTCGCCCGGCGGCTATTCGCTTGCGAGCTGCTTCATCATCGAGGTGGTGATGACGGCGATGTTCCTGTTCGTGATCCATGGAGCCACCGACCGCCGGTCGAGCCCGATCATCGCGCCCCTCGCGATCGGACTGTGCCTGACGCTCATCCACCTCGTGAGCATCCCCGTCACGAACACCTCGGTGAACCCGGCCCGCAGCACGGCCACGGCGTTTTTCGCCGGCGGCTGGGCCGTGGAGCAGCTGTGGCTCTTCTGGGTGGCGCCGGTGATCGGGGGCGTGCTCGGCGGCCTGCTCTACAAGAGCATGATCGACTGCGAGGAGTGAGGGCTACGGAGCGGCCCGGAGGTCGTAGCAGAGAATCGCGTCGCCCTCGCGGAGGTACAGCCGGCCGTCGAGGATCACCATGTGGGCCCAGCTCGGACGGTCGCCGCTGCCGGGCACCTTGAAGCTCGAGACCTCGGTGTAGCCCGAAGGATCGGTCTTCACGAGCGCGAGGGTGCCGTCGGCATAGCGGACGTAGAGGTGGCCGTCGGCCGCGATGACCGTGGCCGATCCCTTGCCGCTGCCGCGTTCCTTCCAGACGACCTTGCCGGTTTCGAGCTCGGCGCAGATCAGAATCGCCTGGTCGTCGGCACAGCCGTAGAGATGGTCGCCCACGAGCACGACCCCGCCGTGCTTGTTGGCAAGCTCCGGCTTGAGGCCGTAGACCTCCTCGATCGTCACGGTGCCGCCGGGGCCGGCCACCTGACGCAGGAGCGCGCCGCCCCGCTTGTAGCCGGCGGCGATGAACACGAGATCGTCCTTCACGATCGGCGTGGGGATGACGGCCGTCGTCTTGTCGATCGGATACGCCCAGAGAAATTTTCCAGTTTCGGCATCGACGGCGAAGGCGCCGGCAGCGGTGGTTTGGAGATAGACCCTCCGCCCGCTGATTTCGGCCGTCACGATCGACGCGTGGCCGGCGCCGCGATCGCCCTTCATCGGGCAGCTCCACAGCGGCCGCCCCGTCTTCTTGTCGAGCGCGACCATCGTGGCCTGCTCGCCGCCCGGCGTGCACACGAGCCGGTCGCCGTCGATCGTCACGCTCTCGCTGTAGCCCCACGAGTCGCCCTTCGTGCCTCCGAACGTGGCCTTGAGATCGACGCGAAACCGCTCGCGGCCGGTGGAGGTGTCGCAGGCCACGAGCTGGCCGAACGGCGTGATCACATACACCGTCTCGCCATCGACGGTCGGTGTGCTGCGCGAGCTCTGCCACGACTCCTGGCCATCGGCCCAGGGGCTGCCGGTCTTCGTCTTCCAGAGCTGCTTCCCGGTGGCCCGATCGAAGCAGGTGAGATATTCGTCGGCATCGCCCGCCGTGGAGAGCCCGTCGCCGAGGGTGAAGATCTTCTCCCCGGCGATCGCCAGGCTCGCGTAGCCGCGGCCGGCGCCGGCGGAGTGCCAGACGAGCGTGGGGCCGTCAGCAGGCCACGACTCGGCGAGATCGGTGTCCGGGGCGACGGCCGTCCGGCCCGGGCCGCGAAACGTCGGCCAGTCGGCGGCGGGCGCGACCGCCGATCCGGTGGCAAACACGCCGAATACCACCGCGATCCCGCTGCAAAACGTCCACACGCGCATCGTTGGCCCTCCGCTGACAGGTGCATTTCCTCGCGCAGCGTACGGCCGCGCCGGCGGGTCGGTCAACGGCCGATTCGACGGTACACTCGAAGCGGTTCGAGTGGTGTCGAACCATCCCCTCATCGAGGAGTCGAGCGTCGTGGCCGCAGAAGCGTCGTCGGAAGCATTGTTCGGGAAGCGCGTGTCGATCGAGCAGGTGGAGGAGGGGCACGACCTCGCGCCCAAGTTCGACGGGGCCGGCCTGATCCCCTGCGTGACCACCGATTTCGTATCGGGCGAGGTGCTCATGGTGGCGGTGATGAACCGCGAGGCCCTCGCCAAGACGATCGAAACCGGCGAGGCCCACTATTGGAGCCGCAGCCGCCAGCAGCTCTGGCACAAGGGAGCCACGAGCGGCCTCGTGCAGAAAGTGGTCGAGATGCGGATCGACGACGACCAAGACTGCGTCTGGCTGCGGGTCGAGATCGCCGGCGGCGCGAGCTGCCACGTCGGCTACCGCAGCTGTTTCTACCGCAAGGTGCCCGTCGGTGCGGACCGCGCCCGGCACACGGCCCTCGAGTTCACCGAACACGAGAAGACCTTCGATCCAAAAGCAGTCTACGGCGACGCCCCGAACCCGACGCAGCTGTGATTATCTCTCGGAGCGACGAGCTCAACTCCCAGAATCCGGCTCGTGACTGCCCGCACCCTCTCGCTTGACGTTCGCCTCGGCCCTCCCGGCCTCGGCTCTCTGCGTGTCCGCTTCGCTTTCGGCATCCATGCCTGCGCTTGCTCCCCCAGCCCGCTCGAGGGCACGGGCAGCCCCGATCCTCCCCAATGAAAGCCCGAGGCGTAAGCCGAGAGGATGCCCCGGTGGCGAAACCCGACGCGCATTCCCTTCGGCTCACGCCTCGGGCTTCCAGACGGGGAGGCTCGGGG
>JBMLMS010000238.1:0-4704 GCA_049243925.1 Pirellulales bacterium | reverse complement strand
CTCCGCCGAAACTGCTACCCGGCATCCCTTCGGCTCACGCCCCGCGCTGAGGGGAAACCGTTTTTGCCGGCAGTTTGCTCAGTCCCTAATCCCAGGCTGGACAGTTTGAGCGGGGCGAGCATACTGGGAAGCGGGCCGCGAGGCCTCCTACCCCACCCGCCGACGATTCTGGACGTTGGCGACCAATTCCACCGAACCTGCCGCTGGCGGCGGCAGGGCCGTTGAGGAGTTCGTCGATGCAACAGCGTCCAAAGTCGTCGTATCGTGCGCGCATGTCGTGGGCCTCCATCGCCGCCGCAGCCGGAAGTTGGGCCCTTTCGATCTTCACGACGGCGTGCCTCGTGGCGGTGGGGTGGTTTGGCCACGCCACCCACTGGTCGTTTGGTCTGGGCGACCATGGCGGTGGGCATCACGCCGCCACCGCGCACGATGCGGCGGTCGCTACGGACGCGGCTGAGCCCATGCCGGCCGCCGCCGAAGGGACCGTGCAATTTCGGTCGCAAGAAGCCCTCGAGCGCACCGGCATCGAGGTGCAGCCGGTCGAGCAGCGGCCGATGGTGAGCGAACTCATCGTCAACGGTGTGGTCGCGTACGACGAGCGGCGGATCGCCCAGCTTTCGACCCGCGTGCCGGGCAGCATCTGGCGCGTCGAGAAGCGGCTCGGCGACCACGTCAGCCGGGGCGACGTGCTCCTCGTGATCGACAGCCAGGACGTCGGGCAGCTGAAAGCGGAGTTTCTCAACGCCCTCGTGGTGCATGAATCTCGGCGCGAGCAGCTCGCCATTCTCGAAGAAGTCAAAAGCGCGGTGATGGGCCGGCAGCTGCGCGAGGCGCGGGCTGCTCTCCGTGAAGCCCGCAATCATCTCGTCAACGCCGAGCAGTCGCTTGTGAATCTCGGCTTCGACATCTCGATCGCCGACTTTGAACAGCTCGACGATGATGCCCGGGCGGCGAAGATTCGGACGCTCGGCCTGCCGCCCACGTTTGCCGCCGCTCTGCCAGGCGATCGCGTGACGTCGAACCTCCTGCCCCTCTACGCCCCCTTCGACGGCATCGTCGTGGGCCGTGAGGCGGTGGTTGGCGAGGTGATCGAGGCCGCCAAGCCGATCTTCGAGGTCGCCGACGTCTCCACGATGCTGCTCGTACTGAATGTCAGCAAGGAGGACGCCGGCAAGGTGGCCATCGGGCAACGGGTAAAGTTCAGGCCGGACGGCTCGAGCGAAGACTATGCCAGCACGATCACGTGGATCAGTACCGAGGTGAACGAGGAGACCCGCACGCTCCAGGTGCGGGCCGAGGTGCGGAACGACGCCGAGCCGCTCGCGTCCACGCGGGGCCTGCGGGCCAATACCTACGGCGCGGGTCGGATCGAGATCGATCGCCGCAGCACAGCCGTGGTGGTGCCGCGGCAGAGCGTGCAGTGGGACGGCAGCCGCTGGGTGGTGTTCGTGCCGAGCGGCGAGGCCGCGTTCATGGCCCGGCCCGTACAGCCCGGTGTGCAGGAGGGCGACTTCGTGGAGATCGTCGACGCCGCCGATGGCCAGCCGCTCACGCACGTCGTCGCCGCGGGAAGCCACGTGCTCAAGAGCCAGATCCTGCTCGAGCGCATGGAGCGCGGGGAGCTGTGATCACCACCGCGCCCGTAGGACAGGCTTCAGCCTGTCGTGGTCAACTCGCCCGAGCCGGCTCGGAGGGCGGCAAAAGTCTCGTCGCGTGGGCCGCAGCGGCCCAAGGCTCCTCGAGCGTTCGCCGACCCTCCTCGCCTCCCGGAGAAAACACTCTCGCCTCCCGTATTCGTCTGCAGTGGCTGTAGCTCCCCATGCTTGAAAAAATCATCGCCTGGTCGCTCTCGCATCGGATCGCGGTTCTCGCGGGTGCGGCGGTCGTGTGTCTCGTGGGCTGGGTGGCCGTGAACCAGCTCGTGGTCGATGCCTTTCCCGACACGACGCCCGTGCAGGTGCAGATCAACACCGTGGCGCCGGGAATGGTGGCGGAGGAGATCGAACGGCAGATCACGTTTCCGGTCGAGCTCGCGATGGGAGGCATGCCGGGGCTCGAGGGGCTGCGCAGTGCGAGCATGTTCGGCCTGTCGGTGGTGATCGTCACCTTCAGAGACGGCACCGACATCTACTTCGCGCGGCAGCTCATCAATGAGCGGCTCGGCACCGTGGCTGTGCCGCCGGGTGTGGAGCGGCCGGAGATGGGGCCGGTGTCGACCGGCCTCGGCGAGGTCTTTCACTATCTGCTCGTGCCGCGCGGGATGAGCCTCACCGACGCGAAGACGTTTCAGGAGTGGACGCTCAAACCGGCGCTTCGCAGCGTGCCCGGCGTGGCGGAGGTGAACGCCTGGGGTGGGCTCAACAAGCAGTATCAGATTCGGGTCGATCCCGCCCTGCTCCGGAAGTACGACCTCTCGTTCGACCAGGTCGTGGAGGCCGTGCCGCGCAACAATTTCAACGTCGGTGGTGGCTCGATCGACCGCTCGGGCGACGCCGTGCTCGTGTATGGCGTGGGCCGCACCGTCGACATCGAGCAGATCCAGCGGATCGTGATCGCCTCGAGCAACGGGGTGCCGATCCGAATCCGCGACGTCGGCGAGGTGGTGATCGGCCATGAGATTCGCAAGGGCGCCGTCACGTATGGTGGCGAGGGGGAGGTGGTGCTCGGCCTCGGCTTCATGCTGATGGGCGAGAACAGCTACGCCGTGACGACCCGGCTCCGCGACCGCTTCGAGAAACTGCTCGACACGCTGCCCGACGGCGTCGAGGCGAAGGTGGTTTACGACCGCACGCAGCTCATCGACCGGGTGATCGCCACCGTGCGGCAAAACCTCCTCGAAGGCGGATTTCTCGTGGTGGTGATCCTGTACGTCTTGCTCGGCAACCTGCGGGCCGGGCTCGTGGCGGCGACGGCGATCCCGCTCTCCATGATGTGCGGCTTCATCGGCATGTGGCAGGCGGGCATCGCCGCGAGCCTGCTCTCGCTCGGGGCCATCGATTTCGGCATCGTCGTCGACTCGTCGGTCGTCGTCATCGAGAGCATCCTCGAAAAGATCGGCCACCATCCGGGGGCCACGGGCGCGGCGCGGCTGAAACTCGTGCAGGAGGCGACCAACGCCGTCAAGAAACCGGCCTGCTTCGGACAGTTGATCATCATGATCGTCTACATCCCGATCCTCACGCTCGAGGGTGTCGAGGGAAAGATGTTTCGCCCAATGGCGCTGACGGTCGTGTTCATCCTGATCGGCTCGCTCGTGCTCTCGCTCACGGTCGTGCCGGTGCTCTCGAGCATCTTCCTGCCGCGACGGATGGACGACCATGACGTGCTGCTCGTGAAGCTGCTGCGGGCCATCTACCGCCCGCTTCTCCGCGGCTGCCTGGCGGCCCGGGGCACGCTCGCCTTGGCGGCCGTCGTGATCCTCGGCATCACCGTGCTCCGGGCAGCGTCGCTCGGCACGGAGTTCGTGCCAAAGCTCTCCGAGGGCGACATCGTGCTCGGCATCATTCGGGCTCCCGGCACGAGCATCGAGGAGTCGTGCCGCATGAACATGCGGATCGAGAAGGCCTTGCTCGAGGAGTTTCCGGCGGAGATCGCCCACGTGTGGAGCCGGACGGGCACGCCCGAGGTGGCCACCGACGCGGGGGCCATCGAGGCCACCGACATGTTCATCGCGCTCAAGCCGCGCTCGGAATGGAAGCGGGCCCGCACTCAGGCGGCGCTGGTGGAGGTGATGAACAAGGTCGTCGAGGGCATCCCCGGGCAGATCATCTGGTTCACCCAGCCGATCGAGCAGCGGATCAACGAAATGGTGTCGGGGGTGCGGGCCGACATCGCCGTCAAGGTGTTCGGAGACGATCTCGACGCCCTCGTGCAGAAGGCGAACGAGGTGGCGGCCGTGCTGCGAAGCGTTCCCGGAGGCGCCGACGTCGCCGTCGAGCAGGTGGCGGGCCAGCCGATTCTCAAGATCGTGGTGAAGCAGGAGGAGATCGCCCGCTACGGGATTTCCGCCCAGGCCGTGCTCGACATCGTGGAGAGCGTCGGGGGCAAGGCCGTGGGGCAGATCGTCGAGGGACAACTGCGATTCCCGATCGTGGTGCGACTGCCAGAGTCGCTGCGGGCCGGCCCCGAGTCGCTGGCGGCGATCCCGATCCGCGGCCCGCAAGGAGAGAGCGTGCCCCTGGAACGGATCGCCTCGATCGAAACCGTGCTTGGCCCCAAGTTCGTGACCCGTGAGTGGAGCGAGCGGCGGACGGTCGTGCAGTGCAATGTCCGCGGCCGCGACGTGGGAGGCTTCGTGGCCGACGCCCAGGCGCAGATCGACAAGCAGGTGGAACTGCCGCAGGGAAGGTTCCGGCTTGAATGGGGTGGGCAGTTCGAGAACATGCAGCGGGCCCAGAAGCGGCTCACGATCGTCGTGCCGCTCGCACTGCTGCTGATCATCGCACTGCTCTACCTCACCTACCGCAACGTGGCCGACACCATCCTGCTCTTCATCAGCGTGCCGTTCGCCTGCGTGGGCGGCATCTGGGCGCTCGCGTTCCGCGAGATGCCGCTCTCGATCTCGGCCGCCGTGGGGTTCATCACGCTCTCGGGCGTCTCGGTGCTCTCGGGCATGGTGGTGGCAAGCGCTCTCCGAGAGCGGCTCGCCCGTGGCACCGCCCGCGACGTGGCGATCGAGGAGACGTCGACATCGTGCCTGCGGAC
>JBMLMS010000237.1:0-2250 GCA_049243925.1 Pirellulales bacterium | reverse complement strand
CGGATGTGCCTGCGCTCCGGCATCCTGCCTGCGCTGGTCACATACGCCGTCTCAATGGTAGGGGTAACCCCGAAGCCTCCTCAACGCAGGAAGCCCGAGGCGTGAGCCGAAGGGAATACGCGCGGAGGTTCGCAACCGGGGCATCCTCTCGGCTTGCGCCTCGGGCTTCCAGAGGCACACGTCCGCTGCAAAATCACAGCAGCGTGCCGAGTTCGTCGACGAGGCGGCCGAATTGGGTGAGGGCCGTCGCGACGGGTTCGGGCTTTTCGAGATCGACGCCGGCGTCGCGCAGGAGGTCGAGCGGCCACTTCGAGCAGCCGCCCTTCAGGAACCGAAGGTAGGCGTCGAGCTCCTTCGCGCCCCCTTCGGCCACCTTCTTCGCCAGCGTGATCGCCGCCGAGAGGCCCGTTGCATATTTGTAGACGTAGAACGCGTTGTAGAAGTGGGGGATCCGCAGGCATTCGAGTTCGAGCTGCTTGTCGATGGCGAAGTGCGGGCCGAAGTAGGCGTCGAGCAGTTCACGGTAGATGCCGCGGATCCGTTCGAGCGTGAGCGGCTCACCCGCCTCGGCCGACGCGTGGCTCTTGCGCTCGAACTCGGCGAACATCGTCTGCCGCACGATCGTGGAGCGGATCGAGTCGATCTCGCGCACGATGATCGCAGCCCGCTCCTTGGCCGACGTCGCCCGTTCGATCATCAATCGCGTGAGCAGCTGCTCGTTGAACGTGCTCGCCACCTCCGCCACGAAGATCGTGTAGCCCGAATACTGGTACGGCTGGGCCTCGGCGGAGGAGCGCGTGTGCATCGAGTGGCCGGCCTCGTGGGCGAGCGTAAAGACGTGCTCGACCGCCTCCTCCTGGAAGTTCATGAGGATATACGGGTCGGAGTCGTACGTGCCCGAGCTAAAGGCGCCAGACTGCTTGCCGGCGTTGGGATAACGGTCGCACCAGCGGCCCGAAAGGCCGCGTTCGAGTCGCTGGCAATAGTCCTTGCCCAAAGGTGCGAGCGATTCGATCACGACCTTCACCGCCTCGTTCCACGTGTGCTTCTGCTCGAGCTCCGGCACGAGCGGCACGTAGCAGTCGTAGTGGTGGATCTCGTCGAGACCCAGGATCCGCTTCCGCAGGTCGTAGTAGCGATGCACGACCGGAAGATTCGTCCGTACGGCGGCGATCAACTGGTCGTAGACGGCGAGCGGCACATTGTCGCTAAAGAGCGCCGCCTCGACGGCGCTCGGATAGTGCCGCACCCGCGCTGCATACACGTCGCGCTCGACGGAGCCTGAGAGCGTGGCGGCGAGCGTGTTGGCATGAGCCTCGTATTGGTCGTAGTACTGATGAAACGCCGTCCGCCGCGTCTCGCGCACCGGGTCGTGCAGGAGCGTGACAAATGTCGCATTCGAGAGCTCGACCCGCTCCCCGTTCCCGGTCGTCACACTGCCAAACTTCATGTCGGCGTCGGTGAGCTGACGGAACACCTTCCCCGCCGTGCCGGCGAACGTGCCCTGCATCGCGAGCAGTTTTTCTTCGGGCTCCGAGAGCACGTGCGGCCGCGTGCGCACGAGCCGCTCGAGCAAGAGCCTGTACTCGGCGAGCGCCGGCAGCTCGAGCCAGGCGGTAAGCGTGGCCGGAGGGATCGCGAGGATCTCCGGCCGGATGAAGCTCGCCTTCTCGCCGGCCCGTGTGGCCACGTGCTGAAACCGCCCCACCATCCGCTGCGACTCGGCCGCGCCCTGATCTTCGCTCGCCCGCAGGTGGGCATACGTGCCGAGCCTGTCGCCAGCCCGATCGACGGCCACGTCGTGCGCGAGGCACGCCGCGAGTTGCTCTGGCGACTTTGCCAGCGTTCCGGCGAACGCCTCGAAACCGGGAATCATCTTCTCCCACTCCGCGAGCGCCGCCTCCCACTCAGCATCCGAGGAAAACAGGCTCGCGAGATCCCACGTATCCCCGGCGGGCACATCACGTCGGGCAGGGAGCTTTTTTTCGATTACGGAATCACTCATCAGACGATCTCCTTATTGGCTCAACCAAGACTGGCCCAATCCGGCTCGGGCCTACCCCGTACCGTCTCGCCGGACGCTCACTGCGCCCATCCTGGGCTCCACTCGCTCGGATGTGCCTGCGCTGGCGGGAGCGCCTCCGCTTGGGCATCCTGCCTGCGCTGGTCACATACGCCGTCTCAACGGCAGGGGTAACCCCGAGCCTCCCCGTCTGGAAGCCCGAGGCGTAAGCCGACGGGAATACGCGT
>JBMLMS010000236.1:0-6203 GCA_049243925.1 Pirellulales bacterium | reverse complement strand
CGATGCCGGGCCGTTCCGTGAAGCATCCCGCGAGCATGCCTACCGCCGGCTCCGAATGCGGGTGGTTATCAGCTGCCCTGCCGTCCGGCGAGACGGTACGGGGCAACCCCGAGCCGGCGCGACCAAACGGTTCAAGGCTTCGTCTGGGGCGTCGCTTCGCGTTCCAGCCGCGCCGCCTCGAGGCGGCTGCCGAAGCGCTGGGGCGAGGGGTCGGCGCGGAGCAGGGCGATCGCCTTGTCGGTGTGCCCGAGGGCTTGTTCGGCGACGGCCAGATTCGTGCGGGCCGCGTCGGCCCAGCGGCTGTCGGGCGCGGCCTCGAGGATCATGCGGCCGAGGTAGTCGGCGGCCGTCGCATATTCCCCTTCGCCGAGCATCAGCACACCGAGCCAGTAGGTGGCGTCTTCCTTCATCGCGTCGTAGAGCCGGCGGAGACCGTCGGCCTGCTCGGGCGGGGCCTGCCGCAAGGCCTCGGCCATCGCCGCTGCGGATGGCCGGGAGCGAAGGTAGGCCATCTTGGCCCCTTCCGGCCCGTCGAGATCGCCGCGAAACTCCCGCAGACGGGCCGCGTACAGCGGCCGCACGATCCGGCGGGTGTCGCGTGCGCCAGGGCCGACCTCCTCGAGCGTGACGAGCAGCGGCGCCAGCTCCCGGGCGGCCGCCGCCGAAACAGCTGCGGCGGCGTCGCGCCTCTGGCGCAGCGTTTCCCAGGGAAACTCCCAGAGCCGCACCCGGCCGGCATCGGCGGTGCCCGGCAAGGCCGCCAGAGCCGCCGCACCGAGGTCGGTCGCTGCGAGTGCGAGATCGATCCGGCCGCTGCCGGCGAGCTGGGCATCGAGCAGATGCATCCGCCGGGCGAGATTGAGCGGGGCGGCTGGCACGAGCACCGAGAGCGTCGCCATGTCGGTGGCTTGCACCGGATACGGGCGGTCGGGCAGCGACAACCCCCGCAGAATCGCCGGGTCTGTGGCCGCCTGCCGGGCCGTCGCCACACCGGCTCCGGCAGGCCCCGGCACAGGCAGGCCGTAGGTGGGCTCGAAGAGATGGCACTCGCCGCCGACGATCACGGCGGGCAGCCACGGCCGCAGGCTCCCCGCAGCGGCATCGCCCGTGGCGAGCATCGCGCCGTCGAGGCCGGCATGGCGAAGCAATTCGAGAAAGATCCAGGCCCGCTGCGCGCCACTCGCCCGCCCGGAGAGCAGCACCTCGCCGATGGAAAACCAGCGGGTGCCGGGCGCGGCGGGGGTCGGCACCGGCGGAGGGTCGCTGACGAGCGCGAGCGAACGCACGGTCCACGCGAAGAGGTTGCAGGCCACGGCCAGGTCGTCGATGGCATCACCCCGCGCGGTGGCGGCGATATCGGCGAGCCACCGCTGATCCCTCAGGGCTGCCACGTCGTTTTGCGCATCGAAGACTCCGCTCGCGAGTGCCTCCGGGGTGGCCAGGGTGGCGAGGGTCGGGGGGAGCGTGGCGTAGAGCGGATCGAGCTTCCACGGCAGGCCCGCATCGCCCCCGGCCACGACGAGGCCGTGGCTCCATTGATTGAGCCGATCGAACACCTGCGCGAAGGCCGATGCCTCGTCGTAGCCGTCGAGCCGACCGAGCACCGTCATCGCACCGTCGAGGAGCTGCTGACGCACGCTCTGGGGCATCGCCGATGCCGGCCGGGCCACCTCAGGGCCGTCCGCGTCGAATCGCGCGGGTCGCGACGCACCTCCGCCGCCGCAGCCCGCCACCGGCACAAGGGCGATGATCACTGCCCACGCCCACACGCGGGCCGTGGCTCTCCCTGGAGTGGGCCGATTCCCTGCCTGGCTTCTCATGCAGTTGGCCCCGCCTCCGTCTCGCAGCAGGCCCGCCGCGCCTCGTGGATTCGTAACACACGCTCGAGCACGCCCTCCAGCCGGTCGAGCGGCACCATGTTCGGACCGTCGCTGGGGCTCGTGTCGGGATCGGGATGCGTTTCGAAAAACACGCCGTCGATTCCCACCGCGGCGGCCGCCCGCGCGAGAGGCTCGACGAGTGCGCGATCGCCGCCGGTCGCTCCGCCCAGGCTGGCCGGCTGCTGGACGGAATGCGTGGCGTCGAAGATCACCGGCACGCCGAACGACCGCATCGTGACGAGCCCGGCGAAATCGTTGACGAGCCGTCCATAGCCGAAGAAGGTGCCGCGCTCGCAGAGACAGATGTCCTGACACCCGCCGGCGAGGAGTTTGGCGATCGGATGCTTCATGTCGGCAGGAGCGAGAAACTGCCCCTTCTTCACATTGACCGCCCGGCCCGTCGCGGCCGCTGCGAGCAAGAGATCGGTCTGGCGGCAGAGAAACGCAGGAATCTGCAGGAGGTCGCAGATGCGGCCGACTGGCGCCGCCTGCTCGGGCAGATGAATGTCTGTCGTCACGGGCAGTCCGGTGGCCCGTCGCACCGTGTCGAGCACGGCGAGGCCCTCGTCGAGGCCGACACCCCGGAAGGCGCCGGCGCTCGTGCGGTTTGCCTTGTCGAACGATGCTTTAAAGATCACTTGAATCGGGAGCCGCCGCGCAAGCGCCGCAAGTGCTTCGCCGATCTGCAGGCAGAGCGATGCACTTTCGATGACGCATGGCCCGGCAATGACGAGGAGCGGCTGGCCCGGGCCGCACTGATGGGGGCCGATACGAGCGGGGAGTCGCGGGGTCATGGAAAGTCTCCTGAGCGAAGCTCGTGCGGGCGAGCCTGCGGAATGATACAGGTCGCGCACGAGATGCGGGCGGGCGCCGCAAATTGCAACGCCTGATGCGAAATCGAACGGCATTTCGCAGCACCTCGGCAGCGGTGCCGTCGGCCGATCGCCGCACAACCGGGAAAAACAGGGCTCGAGAAATTTCCGACTTCGGCACGGCGAGTGCACTCTTCCACATGACAGTCGGGGATCCGCCCCGACGCCCACTCGCATCCAAAGTGGGGCCTCCGACCTTGTCCGGGCGTGCGGTCGCCTTGCCCCTGACCCGCATGCCCATGGCAGGATGCTCCTGTCGGGTCTGAGGCCCCACTTTTTTGTTTTGCCCGCCGTTTCCCCGCATAGCGGCGGGCCGTCCCTTGACGCTGGCCCGTTGCGTGCGCTATTTTTCGGGGTTCCGGCCGGCTTTTTCGCGGTCGGACGCCGGCGCCAGCGTAGCTTCAATTGGCAGAGCACCGCATTCGTAATGCGGGGGTTGCGGGTTCGACTCCCGCCGCTGGCTTGCACGATCACCCTCAGCGAGGCCATGCGCATGAATTCCACAGCCACTCTCGACGTCCGCGATCTCGTTACCGGCACCGGTGCCTTCGGTCCGGCCGACATCAGGAACCTCCTCGAGGCCCTGGGCTCCGACTCGGCGGCCCACCGCGATCTGCGTGGGGCGGTGCAGGAGCTCGAAGGGTCTGGTGAGCGCAGCCCGGCGGCCTCCGTGCGGCTCGGCGTGTGCCAGCACCTGCTCGGCCGGTCGCAAGACGCCCTCGAGACACTCCGCTCGGGCGATGGTGGCGCACTGGCCCGCTTCTTCCAGGGCTGTGCGCATGCGGCGCTCGCAGCCACGGATCCCGCGCATGTCGACAAAGCCCGCGAGGCCTTCGAGGCCGCTCAGAAATCGGGCTACGACGCCACGGCGTGCGGCGTCGCGATCGCCGATGCATTGCGGGCTGCGGGACGGGCTGCGGAAGCCGCCGCATTGCTCGAGAAGCTGCCGGGCCGCGACGCATCGGCCGACTACTGGGCGATGAAAGGGGCGATGCTCGCCGACGAAGGTGCCGACATCACCGAGACTGCGGCCGCTCTCGACAAGGCCCTGGCGATCGATCCGGGCAATCCCACGGCCCTGTTCGCGATGGGCGTGCTCAACGACCGGCTGGGCAACGACGACGAGGCCAAGGAGTGCTACGAGCGGTCGCTCAAGCGCTACCCCGGCACGGTTGGCGCCCTGATCAATCTCGGCCTCCTCTACGAAGATGACGACGACTTTCCGGCCGCCGAAAAGTGCTACAAGCGCGTGCTCAATGCCTTCCCCGACCACCCCCGCGCCCGCCTGTTCCTCAAGGATTCGTCGGCGTCTGGTGACGTCAAGCAGGGCGAACAAGACCTGCGCACAAAGGACCGCCTCGACCAGGTCATGGTGCTGCCGGTCAGCGACTTCGAACTCTCCGTGCGAAGCCGCAACTGCCTGCAGAAGATGGGCATCATGACGCTCGGCGATCTCGCCCGCACGTCGGAGACGGAGCTCCTCGAGAGCAAGAACTTCGGCGAGACGAGCCTGGTCGAGATCAAGGAGATGCTCGCGAGCAAGGGCCTGTCCCTCGGCCAGATGGCGACGCCCACGGTGGCCGAAGAGGCGGCCGTCGAAGTGGTGGAACCATCGGCCGACGAGCAGGAGATCTACTCGCAGCCGATTTCCGAGCTCAACCTTTCGGTGCGGGCGCGCAAGTGCACCACGAAGCTCGGCATCACGACGATCGGCGACCTCGTGCGGCGCACCGGCGAAGACCTCATGGAGTGCAAGAACTTCGGCGTGACGAGCCTCAACGAAGTGCGCGAGAAGCTCACCGAACGAGGCCTGAAACTCCGCGGCGACTGACCAGCGGCCGGCTCGACGGTCGCCTCCCGAAAACAGGGAAACAGCCTCGAAAACAGGGCTCCCACCACCTTTTTGGGTGGTGTGTGATTTGCGTTTTTGGGTGGTCCTCGATACCGTTGACGGAGGTCGATCAACGGCCTGATCGAACCATTTCCACCCCGAGGATGCCCCCGTGACTGTGGCGAATCTCAAGGAGAAGCCCGTCCGCGACCTGGCGCGTATGGCGAAGCAGCACGGAGTGGCTGGGTGGCACTCCATGCGGAAAGACCAGCTCATCCGCGCCCTGATCCGGAAGGCCAAGTCGAGCCGCCCGGCTGATGGAGGATTCGCACGGCCGTCGATCAAGTCGGCCGCCGGCGAGGCGACCGCCAAGGCCACCCGCGACGCAGCCGTCGCGCTGCGGATCGAGGAGGCCCGGGCCCGGCTCCACAAGGTGAAGAGCCTCGCCACCCCGCAGGAGAGCGGCAAGCCGGCTCGGGCGGCGCGCGACCGGATGGTGGTGATGGTGCGTGGCCCCCACTGGCTGCACGCGTTTTGGGAGATCACGCCGCGCAGCATCGCCCGCGCGGAGGCGGCACTCGGCCAGGAGTGGCACGCGGCGAAGCCCGTGCTGCGGCTGCTCCAGCTCGAGAACGGCCTGCAAGGATCGCCATCGGAGCGGGTGGCCCGCACGATCGAGATCCATGGCGGGTTGAAAAACTGGTTCATCGACATCCGTGAGCCGATGCGTTGCCGGGTGGAGGTGGGCTATCTCACGGCGACCGGCCGATTCCACGGGCTCGCCCGCAGCAACGCCGTGTCGACGCCTGCTGGCCTGCAGCCCGACACGCTCGATGCCCACTGGGCGGACATCGCCTCGGACTGCGAAAAGATCTACGCCATGAGCGGTGGCTTCTCGCCAGAAAACAACAGCACGGAGCTCCAGGAGCTATTCGAAGAGCGACTCCGGCGGCCCATGGGTCCGCCGGCTGCCCGCACCTCGATGCAGGCTGACGGCGACGACGAAGAGCAGCGCGAGAGCGATTTCCAGCTCGAGGTCGACGCCGAGATGATCGTCTATGGCGTCACCCAGCCCGGCTCCTACGTCACCCTGCAGGGCGAGCCGGTGAAGGTGCAGCCCGATGGCACCTTCCGCGTGCGCGTCGACCTGCCCAACAAGCGGCAGGTGCTGCCCATCATCGCCCGCACGGCCGACGGCATCGAGCGGCAGACGGTGGTCCTTGCGGTGGAGCGAAATACGAAGACGATGGAACCAGTCGGCCGGGATGCGGCCGACCTTTGATCGACGGCGATTGCCGGAAGGGAGTGTGCGGCGATACGTTTTCTGCCATGTTCGTGCTGCGTCGAACCATGTCGGTGAGCTCTTACCGAGGCTCGTAGGGAGCCGATCAATGGTTCCGGTTGCGTGTACAGCCGAAGGCGTTGGCTCCGGCCGCGTCGCTCGGATCACATGCCCCGGGCCCAAGGCTCCCGCTCTTGTATTGAACGAGCTCTCCGCATTCCCCGGCTCCACGGCATTGCGGTGGAAAACGTATCGCCCCACACTCCCGCTTGTCGGTGAGTCACCGGCTTCGGGCTCCCCATATCCCGTCGCCGGACGTTCACTGCGCCCATCCATGG
>JBMLMS010000235.1:7510-28598 GCA_049243925.1 Pirellulales bacterium | reverse complement strand
GAGGTGAGGGGGTCGGCGAACGCTCGAGGAGCCTTGGGCCGCCGCGGCCCACGCGACGAGACTTTTGCCGCCCCCGAACCGGCGCCCCCACCACGGGAGCGTGCCCTTTCCGGCTTCCGTTCGTATGAGGTGACGCTTGAACCAGGCTCCCGTCCAATTGCCGCTCCCGGTGCTCATCGTTGGCGGCATCGCGCTTGGGCTCTTCGCCCTCACGCTGCTCCTCTTGATCTTCAACTACGGGCAACTCTGGTTTCAGGCGTTCTGGTCGAAGGCGCCCGTCACGTTCCTCGAGCTCCTGGGCATGAGCCTGCGCAAGGTGAATGCCCGCACGATCGTGCAGGCCAAGATCATGGCCACACAGGCCGGCGTCGGCCGCGACGCCTCGGTGCGGCGGCTCGAGGCCCATTATCTCGCCGGCGGCGACGTGCCACGGGTAATCCGGGCCCTGATCGCCGCCCACCGGGCCGATCTCGACCTCGATTTCGACCGGGCCTGCGCGATTGATCTGGCTGGCCGCGACGTGCTCGATGCGGTGCAGACGAGCGTGAACCCCAAGGTAATCGACTGCCCAGATAGCGCCAGCGGCAAGTCGACGCTCTCGGCCGTCGCCAGGAACGGCGTGGAGCTCAAGATCCGGGCGCGGGTGACTGTGCGCACGAATCTCCAGCAGCTCATCGGCGGCGCCACCGAGGAGACGATCATCGCGCGGGTCGGCGAGGGGATCATCACGTCGATCGGCTCGGCAGAGAGCCATTTCGAGGTGATGGAACACCCGGACACGATCTCGAAGGCGGTGCTGCAGCGGGGCCTCGACGCCCAGACGGCGTTTCAGATCGTGTCGATCGACATCGCCGACATCGAAGTGGGCGAGAATATCGGGGCCAGGCTCCAGGCCGATCAGGCCGAGGCCGACACCCGCGTGGCTCGGGCTAAGGCTGAGGAACGCAGGGCGTTCGCGATCGCCCGTGAGCAGGAAATGAAGGCCGCCACCGCCGAAAACCGTACCCGCGTGCTTCAGGCGGAATCACTGGTACCCAAGGCGATGGGCGAGGCTTTCCGGGCCGGCCGCATGACGACGGCCGACGGCACCGCCCGCCCGCCCGCGTAAGACATCTCCCGGTTTACCCGGCCAGCCTGTCTTGACGGGCGCGCGCGGAATTTTCGTTATGACTCGGGAATTCGGTCAAACCTTGCCGGCTGTCGGAGCCGATGTTTCAGGTGTGACCTCGCCTGCCATGGATGGCCGGCACGCCCCGCGACAAGACGGCCGATGGCCAGGGAGATACTGATGGCGCTGCGGAAACTTCGCGTGTACACCGGCCCGGATGCAGAAGCGGTCGGCTCACCCTTCGTCCACGATGCCCACCAGCCCAACACCGTGCGCACGACCCTCGGCGACATCCTGCCGCTCTTGGCCGATGCCGTGTCGAGCAACCGCACCTGGCTGACCGACTTCGAGGCCGACGAGATCACGATCTCGTCCGACCTCCACGATGTGCTCCAGGCCTACCGGCACTTCCGCCGTCCGGTGGCCTGACGCGGCGGCCGGGGGTGGCAGTCCATGGGGGGAAATTCTCCCCTCTTGCGAGTGGATGCCGGGGATTGCATAGTTATGCGACCCACCTCGGATGCCACGCCATGCCCTCCCCGGTCAATCTCGCCGATCTCGGCCAGCGGGTTCGTACGGCCCGCCTCGCCCGCCGGCTCACGCTCGAAGAGGTTGTCTCCCGAGCTGAATTCACCGTGAGCTGGCTTTCAAAGCTTGAGAACGGCCAGCTCACTCCGTCGCTCGACGGGCTCGTGAAGCTGGCGGATGTGCTCGAGTGCGGCGTCGACGCGCTTGTCGCCGGGCTCTCCGTGCCACCCCGCTATGTGACGACGAAAAACGGAGCGGGGCGGACCGAGCCACTCACCAAGGAACGTCGCAACGGCACCACGATCGAGCACCGGGCCGACCAGTGGCGCGACCGGGCGATGCATCCCGCGATCCTCCACGTGTCGGGCAACGGCACCAAGGGCATGCCCGACTGCCACCATGGAGAGCGGTTCTTGTTCGTGCTCGACGGCGATCTCAAGCTGGAGTACGGCGACGAACTCCTGCTCTTGTCGGAAGGCGACAGCATCTATCTGCACGCTGCGATCCCGCACACGCTCCTACCGGCCACCCGCGGCTCGACGGCGAAGGTGCTCAGCGTGATCCACGAGCACGGGCCGGCCCCGCAGGCAGGCCCGGCGAACGGGGCGAAAGCAGCGACACGGCCACGAGCACGAAAAACCCAAGCGGGATCGTGACGAGCCCCGGCTGGCTGAAGGGCACGAGCGACGCCTCGCGGCTCCAGCCATAGACCTTCTCGAAGGTGTCGGCCGAGAGCAGGATCCAGGCCAGCGAGGCGACCATCCCGACCGTCACGGCGGCGATGATCCCCTGCTTGGTCGTCCGCCGCCAAAACAGCAGCATCACCAGCGCCGGGAGATTGGCGCTCGCGGCGATGTTGAACGCCCAGCCGACCAAGAAGCTCACGTTGAAGCTGCGAAACACGATGCCGAGCGCCATCGCCACGATGCCGAGGCCGACGGCCGCGAGCTTGCCGCATCGCACTTTTTCGTGATCGGTCATCCGCACGCCGCACACATTTTCCACGAGATCGTGGGCCACGGCGCCACTGCCGGCCATGATCAGGCCGCTCACGGTGCCGAGCACCGTGGTGAACGCGATCGCCGAAATGATGGCGAACAGGGTCGTGCTGAACGACTTGGCCAGGAGCGGGGCGGCCATGTTCGAACTCGTGGGATCGAGGGCGCCGCTCGTCATCGCGCCCAGGCCGAGGTAGAGCGTGAGCACATAGAAGGCGCCGATGGCGGCGATCCCGACGACGGTGCTCTTGCGCGCGGCTGCGGCGTCTTTGACGGTGTAGTAGCGGATGAGGATGTGCGGCAGCGAAGCCGTGCCACAGAAGAGCGCAAGCATGAGGCTTGCGAAATCGAGCCGGTCGGCTAGTTTTCCCGTCGTCAGCCCTTTGAAATAGCCGCCCGGCTTGAGGAGATCGATGCCTCGCCGTTCGACCGGCGTGAAGGTCGTGTGCACGCCCGCCTCGTCGACTCGTTTCGACGGCGTCCAGGTGATGATCGAAGAATCCTCGAGCACGCCGAGATATTCGAGCGGCCGCAGGGGTCCGGTGGACGTCTTGCCGGCGTAGCGTTCGGGGAGCCGCAGGATCGTGCCCACAGGCCGGAGGTCGTGCGTGTCCGACTGGAGTACGCCGTCGACGAGCACGCTGCCGTCCGGCCGCACGGTCCGCACCTGCGGGGCGAGATTCTCCGCGCCCGGGCGGCCGGCGTTGACGGCCAGGCCGCGATCGAGAATCAAGACCGCGAGCACGCCGCAAAAAAACACGAGCAGCGATCCCTTGATGAACTGCACCCAGGTGGTCGACACCATGCCGGCCGTGACGACGATCAGGGTCACCGCCACGCCCACGAGCACCACGCCCGCCCAGTGGGGCAGGCCAAGGAGCGGCACGATCAAGTCGCCCGCGCCGACCATCTGCGGGATCAGATAGAAGACGCTCACCACGAGGGTCGATATGGCCACGGCGAGCTTGATGCCACGGCTGTTGAACCGGGCGTCGAGGGCATCGGCAAACGTGAAGCGGCCGAGGGCCTTGATCGGCTCGGCGATCACGAATAAGGCCACGATCCAGCCGGCCAGAAAACCGATCGAGTACAGAAACCCGTCGTAGCCGTGGAAGGCGATCATCCCGCAGATGCCGAGAAACGACGCCGCCGACAGATAGTCGCCCGCGAAGGCGATGCCGTTCACGAACCAGTGCACCTCGCCATGCGCGGCGTAATAAGCCTGGGCCGACTGTCCCTTGCGGCCGAGATAGAACGAGAGCCCGATCACGCCGATGACGAACGTGGCGAAGATCGCGATGGCCAGCGGCGAAGACTCGTAAAGCATCCGCGTTGTTCCGCTACCGCCCTGGGCGGACGACCAGGGACAGAAGGGCCAGCCCAAACGCCGCTGCGATCAGCCCCATGCCCGAGGCGATCGCAAGGTTCACGCCCCCGAACGGCCGCAGCGAGAGCAGATCGGGGCGAAACAGCACGAGCCCCATGAAGCCGGCGTACATCGCGACGTAGATCCAGAAGAACACGAGGCCCAGCCGTCGGCCCGGTGATTCGTCGGGAGATCCCATGCGATCCACTCCACCCATTGCCTATTCAAAGCACGGTGGCAGTGTATCGCCCGGCAACCGCGTGTCCCAGCACAGCCGCTCGTCAGTGGGCCGCGGCCGCCTTTCGACGCTTAGGCCCATTCCAGTCGTGCGCCCGCCACCAGTCGGGGCCTTCGCTCTCGATCTCGGCCGTGTGGGCTCGGAGCCGCTCGAGCATGCCGGCCAGGCGCTGCGGCTCCCGTTCCGCAAGGTCATGTGACTCGGCCCGGTCGGCTCCGAGGTTGTAGAGTTCGGGCTTCGCGAGCGCCTCATCCGCCACGAGCTTCCAGTCTCCCTCGCGATACGCCACCTTGCCGCCCCACCGCCAGTACAACGGCTTGGGACGATCGATCAGTGATCCACTCAGGGCGGGCAACAGGTTGACGCCATCGAGTGTGCGTTTAGCCGGTGGTGCGAGCCCCGCCGCTGCGAGCACGGTTGGGAAGACGTCGCTGCCGACAACCGTGAGATCGCTCTCCGTGCCCGGCTGAATCCTTCCCGGCCACCGGACGATCCCCGGCACGCGGTGGCCGCCTTCGTACACCGATCGTTTCCGCGAGCGGAGGCCGCCCGTCAGCCCCCGGCCCGGCCCCTTCGCACCATCCCCCTCGGGCCCGTTGTCGCTCGTGAAGAACACGAGCGTGTCGTCGGCCGCGCCGAGTTTATCGAGGGCCTTCATGAGCGCGCCGAAGGCGTCGTCGAGTTGCGTGACGTTCGCGCGGTAGGTCCGCTCCTCCGGGTCGGCGATGCCAGCGTGAAGTTGTTCGTAGCGTTCGGCCGACGCGATCGGATAGTGCGGCTCATGCGTCCACACGGCGAGAAAGAAGGGCTTCGCAGGGTCGCGCTTCGTCGTCAGCCATTCCACCGCTTCCCGGGCGATGAATGGCGCCGAATAGTCATCGACCTTGCCGATGGCCGCGCCGTTACGGACGAAGTTCTCCGGAAAGGCGTGGCTGGGAGCCGCGTTGTTCTGCGTGGCCAGCCACCAGGCGTAGCCGTGGTCGTTGGGCTGCGGCTGCTCCGGAGAGTTGAACATGCCGTTCAAATGCCATTTGCCGACGTGGCAGGTGTCGTAGCCGGCGTCGCGCAAGAGCGTCGGCAGCGTGATCTCACTCGTGCGCAGGTGGATCGGGCTCCCCTCGGGAATCCAGGTGAACACGCCGTTGCGATAGGGATGGCGGCCGGTGAGGAGCGCCGACCGCGACGGTGAGCACACAGGGCAGGCGGAATGGCAGTCGGTGAGCTTCAGGCCCTCCGCCGTGAACCGGTCGAGGTTGGGCGTGATCGCGGCCTCGTTGCCATAACAGCCGAGCTCGCCATAGCCCAGGTCGTCGGCCAGGAAGAGGACGATATTCGGCCGTGCGTTGGCAGCCCCCGGCAGGCAGCCGAGCGTGACGAACGCGGCCAGAAGCATGGCCAGGCTCCGCGGGCAACAGGGCAGATTCATCGCGCTCCAGGCTCCACAGGTTGATCGGAAAAACGAAACGGGTCGTCGTGTCGGATCATCTCGGCCAGCAGAAGTTCCTCCATCTCGATCCGCTGTGCCACATGCATCGGATCGTCGGCGAGGTTTTTCTGATGGTCCTCGGCCGCTGCAGGCAGCGCCCCCGCGACGGCCGGGGCGTGGTGCTCGGTGAGGAGTTCGTGCGGGTTCTCCCGCAGGTTGAACAGCTGCGTGTGCAGCCCGCCCGACGGCGATTCGTATTTGATCAGCTTCCAGTCCCCCTGGCGCACGCTGCGAATCCCCGGCTTCTGGCCGCCGCAGTAGACGCCGTAGAGCACGTCGCGAACCGTCTGCTGACGCCCCTCGAGCACCGGCAGGAAGCTCGTGCCTTCGTTGGTCGCCGGGGAATCGATATCGCAGATGTCGCAGAGTGTGGCGAGCGTGTCGCCGAGGTAGATGTTGCCGGGCGCTCGGCTGCCCGGCTTCACACCCGGCCCCTTCACGATGAACGGCACCCGCCAGGTGTGCTCGTACAGATTTTGCTTGCCCTGCAGGCCGTGGCGGCCGATCGCCATCCCGTGGTCCGACGTGTAGAAGATCCAGGTGTTGTCGAGCGCGCCCATGGCGGCAAGCTTGTCGAGCACCCGGCCGATCTGCCGGTCGATGTTCTCGCTGCAGGCATACTCGCGGCCGCGCTCGTTGCGGATCGTCCGCTCGTCGCGGTTCTTCCACACCCCGCTCACGTCGACCTCGTCGCGGACGTCCATGTGGCCATGGTCGAAGGGATGCCGCGGCAGCCAGTTGGGAGGCAGCGGCGGCTGCCGCGGGTCGGCCGACGGGGGCGACGTCGTGTCGACGTGGTTCGTGGCGCCGTACGTCGCCAGCAGTTCCGGCGTGCCGTCCCGCGTGTCGTGAGGATGGGAGAAGCCGAAGTAGATCAGGAAGGGATCGACATCCTTGCTGCGCTCGCGCTCCTCGAGATAGGCCATCACCTGGTCGCCGTGCCAGGCACTACCGCCTTCCGGGGTGCCCTCGCGCTTCGTCGCGTCGCGACGGATGCCAAACAGCGCATCGGCCGCCTCGTAGGCGTTGCCCTGCTTGCAGGTCCGCATCGTGTCGTAGCCGGCGGCCTGGAACACCGGCGCCATCGTGAACCGCTCGAGTCCTGGCGGACAGTGCGGCGGCGGCGATGATGCGGGCGGCGACCCCTTCTTGCGCTTCGGGGTTCCCGGCCCGATCGGCAGATGCCAGACCGACCGGCCGCTCATCACCATGTGCCGGCTCGGCGTGCAGACCGCGCCCGAAAACGAGCCCATGTGGTAGGCGGCATCGAACACCATCCCCTCGGCCGCGAGCCGCTCGAGCACCGGCGCATGGAGCGTTGACGACTGTTCGTAAAACCGGAAGTCAAACGGCGATTGGTCGTCGACGATGATGTAGAGGATGTTGGGCCGGCGGGCCGGCGGGTTCGCGGGCGTCGCGGCAACCGGCATGCAAGAGGCCAGGCACGCAAGCGCCGCACAGAGGCTGCCTCGCATCGGAGATCGTTTCCTCACGGGGACTTCGTCAGCACGTCGAGCAGGTAGTCCTCGACCTTGGCGTGCCTGACATCAGGAGCGCCGGGATAGGCCAGTTCGCACGGCACGCCCACGGCATCGAGCCGTTCCTTGAGCTTGACGCCAAAGTTCGCGGTGTGGGTCGGGTCCTTCTGGGGCTGCCCGAGCGCCGGAGCGGACCCATACCAGAGATAGACCGGCGGATCGTCCGGCGTCACGAGCGCGTAGGGCGAGTAACGATTGATCACGGGCAACAGCCGGTCACGAGCGGCAAGGAAGTTGGCGAACTGGCTGTCGCGCTGCCCGGGGCTCGACATGACGCCGAATGCATGGCCCCCATAGCGGCTATTGGGGGTCCACTCCTTCATCTGCACGGGGTCGAGTGTCGTCTGCGCGCCGCTCACTGCCGCTGCGAGGAGCCGCGTCGATTCGCGGGCGATCGTGTCGTCGCTCACCGGTTCGGCCATGTCGTCGTGGAAGGCGAGCCATAGACTCGTGCACGCGCCGGCCGAGCCTCCGCTCGCAGCGATCCGCCGGGGATCGATCTGCCATTCTGCCGCCTTGCTCCGCACCGTCTGCAGCGCCCGCGCGGCGTCGGTGAGCGGTGCCTTCACCGGCGGCTCGACGCCCTCGTCCATGGCCTCCCTGATGAAGCGATACTCGACGCTCGCGACGGACACGCCTGCGTGCAGCATCTTCGGCACCATACCCGCGAGCCCCGAGAGCCGGTCGCCCCCCTGCCAGCCGCCGCCATGGACGAAGAACAGCAGCGGCGCGGGATGCTCCGCCGTGGAAGTGGGGCTTTTCCAGAAGTGCATCCGCTGCTTCGGGTGCGGGCCGTACGGGACGTCGGAGAGCGTCGGTGGCGGGGCGAATTGCCGGTCGTACGCCTTTCTGAACGGATTCTCGGACGGCCCGTCGAGGTCCTCGTTGACGAGATCTGGCTGCACGCTCTGCCACCAGGCGTCGTACTCGGCTCTGAGTCTCTTCACGATGTCCGGATGCTCCTTCGCCACATCGGTCTGCTCGCCGGGATCGGCCGCGATGTCGTAGAGCTCCCAGGCGTCCGGGCGGTTCTTCACGTTCACGAGGCTCCACTGCCCCTCGCGGATGCGGCAGTTGCGAAAGGCGCTCTCCGCAGCCTGGCCGCGATCCCAGCGGCCGACGTGCGTCACGAGCGGACGGTCGGGCCAGGCGATCCGAGCGCCTCGCAACAGCGGCGCGAAACTCCGGCCCTCCACCTTCTCTGCGACCGACGGCGGGATCTCGACCGCGGCGATGTCGCAAAGCGTGGGCAAGACGTCGATGTGGGCCACGAGCGACGGCATGTCCATGCCCGCCGGCAGGCCTCCCTTCCACCGCCAGAAACTCGGCACGCGCGTGCCACCGCGATATGGCGAGCCCTTGTGAGCCCGCATGCCAGCGTTGAACACCGCCGCACCCGCGGCCGTGCCGTTGTCGGTCGTGAACACAACGAGCGTGTCGTCGGCAATCCCCCAGTCGTCGAGCTTGGCGAGCAGCCGGCCCACGTTTGTGTCGATGTTTTCGATCATGCCGTAGAACTTCGCGATCTCGGCCCGCTGTTTCTCGTTCTTAACGCCGGCCGCCTCGAGCCGGGCGAGGTAGGGCTCGTCGGAGCCGGGCGGGCAGTCGTAGGGGGCGTGCGGGGCATTGGTCGCCACATAGCAGAAGAACGGGGCGTCGGCCTTGCGCTTCATGTCGATCCAGTCGAGCGCTGCATCGAAGAACACGTCGGTGCAGTAGCCCTTCGTCTTCACGAACGTGCCGTCGCTCTTGATCACCGGATCAAAGTAGGTGTTGCCGGGCGCGTCGCCGCAGCTGCCCGGATACGACTGCCCGATCCCGCCGCCGCCGTGGATGAACACGCGGTCGAACCCGCGCTTCTCCGGCTGGTAGGCATCCTCATCGCCGAGGTGCCACTTGCCGAAGATGCCGGTCGTGTAGCCGGCGGTTTTCAGGATCTGGGGCAACGTCGTCGCCGAGAGCGCCAGCCGCTCCCGTTCAAAAATCGTGTGTGTCACGCCCGAGCGAAACTCGTGCCGGCCGGTCATGAGCGCCGCGCGGGTCGGCGCACAGGTGGGGCTCGCGTGAAACTCGGTGAGACGCACGCTCTCGCCGTGCATCCGGTCGAGGTGCGGCGTCTTCACCACCGGATTGCCGTGGGCGGCGATGTCACCGTAGCCCTGATCGTCGGTGATCACGTAGATGATGTTCGGCTGCTTCGTCCGCGCCTTCCCGCCAGGCGCCGCCTCCTCGCTGGCGAGCACCCGGCACTCGTCTGCGATCCGGTTCCAGGTCGCCTCGAGGTCCTTCACGCGCGTGGGCTCCGCCGCGGCGAGGTTCCGCGTCTCGCAGCGGTCGGTCGCGAGGTCATAGAGTTCCCAGGGCGTGTGTTTCGCGGCGACGAGCTTCCAGTCGCCGACCCGCACCGCGCGGTTGCCCTCGTGGCACCACCACAGCGTGTCGTGCGCGGGCGGTGCCTGCGCATCCGCGAGGGCGCTGGCAAAGCTCCGACCCTGGAGCGGCGGCACCGGTTTCTCGTCGTGCTCCCGCGGTGGTGCGACGCCCGCGAGTTCGAGCACCGTCGGCACCACGTCGATCACGTGCACGGGCTGCGTGCGGAGCGCGCCCTTCGCCGCGATCCCCTGCGGCCAGTGGGCGATCCAGGGCGTGGCGATCCCGCCTTCGTGGACCCACGTCTTGTGCCTGCGAAACGGCGCATTCGCACAGCTCGACCAGCCGGGCCCGAGGCACAAAAATGTCTTCCTCGAGCCGGGCGGCGCAGCGGGATCGTGCCCCTCGCCGCGGATCATGATCTCCGCGCTCGCTCCGTTGTCGCTCGCGAACAGGATGAGCGTGTCGTCGAACGCATTCATCGCCTCGAGGGCAGCGAGGATCCGGCCGATCTCGCGGTCCATCGCCTCGATCATCGCTGCATGGATCGCCATCTTCGTGGCCTGGAACTCCTGTTGCTCGGGCGTGAGATCGGCCCATGGGAGCGGCCTGTCCACCTCACCCTCACCGAGCTGGTCGAGCGTGTCGGGCTTGGGCTGGTAGGGCGGCCCCATGTCGCGCTCAGGCTCAGCTGCCGGTGTGGTCGCGATCTTCATGCTCTGCAAACGTCCGGCCCGCGCCTGCCGCACCGCGTCCCATCCGGCCCGATACCGCTCCCGGTACTTCGCGATCAGCTCCGGCGGCGCCTGGAGCGGAAAGTGCGGCGCCGTGAACGCCACGTAGTGGAAAAACGGCTTGCCAGCATGGTTGACCCCGTGGCCACGCAGGCACTTGACGGCGTGGTCGCCGATCGAGGTCGTCGTATAGAAGTCGGCGCTGTCCGGCAGCGGCCGGCCATCCTCGGTGACCCCGCCGGCGTCGAAGAAATTGCTCTGCCCGGCTCCCATCACGTCGAGCGAGTGGGCAAAGCCCTGCTCACGTGGGTCGCCGTCGATGTGCCACTTGCCCGAGTGGTAGCTCACGTAGCCGGCCGGTGCGAGCAACTCGGGCAGGAGGCGGGCCCACGCCGGCCGCGTGCCGCCGCTGCCCCCCTTGCCGCCGGGCAGGGCGTCCCGCCGCGTCGCCTGGGCGTAATAGCCGGTGAGTAGCGCCGCCCGCGAGGGCCAACACCGCGCCGTGTTGTAGCCCTGCGTGAACCTGAGGCCGCCCGCGGCGAGCCGATCGAGGTTCGGTGTGTCGATCTCGCCGCCGTAGCAGCCGAGATCGGAAAATCCGAGGTCGTCGGCGAGGATCACGACGACGTTCGGCGGGGCCGCATCGGCCACGCCACCCATCAGCCATGCGCCGAGCAACGCCACTGTTGCAAACCGCATCGAATGAGCCCTCCTGTCATCAGGTCGGTGACCGCTCTGCCGACCGTCACGGTTTCTCGATCTCGGCGACGACCTTTGCGTAGGCGGCGGCCCGGTCCTCGGGCTTGAGGCCGCGCAGCTCGAGCAGCCTGGGCCGCAGCCCCACGGCCCAGGCAGGATCCTTGGATATTTTTGCGTCGGCCTTCGCCCGCAGCGCATCGGCATCGAAGCTTCCGGCTGCCGCCGCCGCGGCCACGACGCTCCGCACGTATTCCGCCGCCTGCACCTCGGGGTTCGGCGTCGCTGAAGCCGCGACCCGGCCGAGCGCCCAAGAGATGCCCTGCTCCATGTGCTCCTTGAACATGGCGTCAGTCCAGGTCGCTTCGTTGTGGCCGAAGTTCGTGGCAAAGACGCGTCCCTTGCCGTACTCGCGAACCCACGCCACTGGCACGTGCCAAGGCTCCTTCGGCGTGCTCGCCGCCATGTCGAGGCTCAGGAGCACGCGCAGGTTTTCCGGCTTGTACCGCGGGTCGTACTGATAGATCTCGTCCTTCCAGCGAAACCGCTCGGGAAACATCTTCACGACCGGATGGCCGGGATCGTGGACGACGAAGCCGTGCTCGCCACCGGCATTCCACGGGTGGCCGGCAAAATAGCCGCCCACCATCTCGCAGTAGGCGTCGGAACTCTTGAGCGTGTCGGTGGCCGCATGAAAGCCGATGAAGGCCTTGCCTGATTTGATCCAGGCGAGGAAGGCGTCGAGATCGGGGATCGGGAGCTCGCCCGTCGTGCTCGCGAAGATCACGCCGTCGAAGAGGGCAAGCGACTCCGGTGCGAACGCCTTCGCAAACTGCTCGCGGAGCGTCGCCTGCCAGGAGGCGTCGTCCTTCTTGAACTGCTCCTGCGCCGTTTTGAACGTCGCCTCCTCGGCTGCCCATGCCGCATCGGTGGTGTCCTTGCCCCGCTGCGGAGCCTTGGGGGCGGCCGGGCGACCGGGTGGCATGCGCAGGAAGTCGACATGGAACAGGCCGCTCGAGCGGCCGAGTTCCTCGAGTACGCCCTCGGCCGTCGCGATCGACGCGTGTCGAAACCCGGTGGTCACCGTGACGACGAGCAGCCGGGCGGGCTTGGGGGCATCGGCCGCCGACGCGGCACCTGCGACCAGCACATTGCTGACGAGACAAAGAACGATCAGCGGCACACAGCGCATACGAGACCCTCTTTCGAAATGTGCGACCCGAGGAACGACCTCAGTCTACCCGGCCTTGCGGCGCGGCACCGCGGCGGGGCCGAACGGATCGACGGGCTGGGGGTTCGGCGTGGGCATCGCCGCCTCCACCTGTTTCCGCCAGGCCGTGAGCCTGGCCGCAAGCTCCGCGGCCCGCTCGGGCCGCTCGCCGGCCAGATTCCGCCGCTCACCCGGATCGCTCGCGAGGTCGAAGAGCTCGACCTTCCCATCCTCGAAATGCTCCACGAGTTTTTCATTTCCCGACACGAGCGCCGCCGCCGGTCGCCCGCCCTGGTTGGAGTAGTGCGGATAGTGCCAGACCAGATCACGCGGGCCGAGCGTGTCGGCGCCCGCGAGCACCGGGCGCAGACTCGTGCCGTCGAGCGGAGCATCGTCAAGGGCAGGTGTGCCGGCCACATCGACGAGCGTCGCCGCAATGTCGAGCGTGGTGACGGGCAGGTCGCTCGTCGTGCCGGGCCCCACGACGCGCGGCCAGCACACGATGAGCGGCACGCGGATCCCTCCCTCATACACGAACCCCTTGCCGGCCCGCAGCGGCAGGTTCGACGTGGGCGCGCCCTCGGCGGTCGAGAGGCCGCCGTTGTCACTCGTGAACACGACGAGCGTGTTCTCCTGCTGGCCCGCCTTCGCCACCGCAGCGAGCACCGTCGCCACCGTCTCGTCCATCTCGCGGATCATGCCGGCATACACGGGATGATTCTGCACCTGCCGCGTGGCCGGATCGCCCGGCATCGGGGTCGGCAGATCGAACTGGGGCCCCACGCCGACGGCTCGCCGCCCCTCCTCGGCGGCGAGGTCCGGCCGCGTGATCAAGGGCACGTGCACGGAATGCATCGGCACGTAGCAGAAGAACGGCCGATCGCGGTTCGACTCGACGAACGCCGCCGCCTGCACCGCGATCGCCCGGGCGTGCAGCGGATCGTCGGCCGGACCGCTCCCCGGGCCCACGGTCGTCGAGCCGGTCACATCGAAGCCATGCGCGGGGATCTCGGCGGGTGGCCCGAGGTGCCACTTGCCGAACACGCCGGTCGCGTAGCCCGCGTCGCGCAGCCGTTCGGCGACGGTAACTTCGCTCGCCGGCAGCGCATGGAGATAGTCGGCTGGCAACAGGATGCCGCGCCGGTCGCCCGCGATGAAGTTCGTGATCTTCACCCGCGCGGGATGCCGCCCGGTGACGAGCGCCGCCCGCGTCGGCGAGCAGACCGGCGCCGCCGCGTAGCCGCGGGTGAAGAGCATGCCCTCGGCTGCGAGCCGGTCGATCGCGGGCGAGCGGTGGAACGTGCTGCCGGTGCAGCCGAGGTCGTGCGCACCGAGATCGTCGGCGAGGAAGACGACGATGTTCGGCGAGCGTTTGCCGCCAGTCGGCGTCGCGGCGGTCGGAGATGCGCCCGCCGTCTGCTTCGCCGGGTTCCACCAGGCGTCGAGGCTCGTGCGGAGATCGGCGACTACGTCGGGATGCGTGGCGGCGACGTTCCGTGTTTCATCGGGATCGGCGACCACGTCGAAGAGTTCGATCTCGCCGCGCTCGTACCGGCCCTGCGAGTGGGGATCGACGAGCCGTCCTTCCTCGGCCGGGAAGGTGCCTCCCACCCCGGCTGTCGCCGGCACGATCAGCTTCCAGCGGTCGCGCACAGTCCAGCGCCAGAGCAGGCTCTGCGCCGGGTCGTCGAGATCGACGAGCGTGTGTGTAAAACACTCGCCGAACACCTGCCGCCGCGCGGCCACGGCTTCGGCGTCGAGCAGGTTCACGCCGGGCAGCCCGGCCGGCGGCTCGACGCCACACGCGGCGAGCACGGTGGGCAGAATGTCGATGGCGCTCGCGAGTTCGTCGCTCGTGCGCGGCTGGATCGTGCCCGGGCGGCGGAGCATGATCGGGCTGCGCAGGCCGCCGTCGTACGGCGAGAGCTTCGACCGTGGCCCGAACCGGGGCGAGTCGGGGCTCTGGATCCAGCCGTTGTCGGTGACATACACGACGAGCGTGTTCGCCGACAGCTGCTCGCGGTCGAGGTGATCGAGCAGATCGCCGACCGTGCGGTCGAACCGCTCGACGTTGCCCCAGTAGCGGGCCACGTGAACGCTGTCGGTCTTCGCGGAATAGTGCTCGACGAGTTCCTGCGCGGGATCATGCGGATCGTGCGGCAGCATGGGTGCATACCACACGAAGAAGGGTTTGCCGGCGGCTCGCGAGCGGGCGATGAAGTCCTCGATCGGCTGCATCGTCTTCCGGCCGATGGCGAGGCCATCGTCACCGTGCCGTGCGCCCTTCGTCATCCCCTCCGTGAATCCGCCCCGCGAAAAATCCCCCTGCCACCATTTCCCGGTCTGCAGACTCACGTAGCCACGCGCACCGAGCAGGCGCGGCAGCGTCGGCCACTCCTCGAGGTGCCGGGCCATCTGCTCTCTTCCGGCTGCGAAGGCTTCCTTGCCGCCGGGTGGATCGTTGCCCGCGACTCTGTGCTCGTGCGGATACCGTCCCGTGATCACCGAGGCAAGGCTCGGACAACAGAGGCTGCTCGTCACGTAGCCTCTGCGGTAGACGAGGCTCTCGCGGGCGAGCCTGTCGAGGCTCGGCGTGCGCAGGTGTGGATGGCCCATGAAGCCGTAGTCGCCCCAATGCTGATCGTCGGAGAGAATGAACACGACGTTGGGCGGTGGATCGGCGCTCATGGCCGACCCGGACCCGGCGATTCCCCAGGCTGCCAGGCAACCAACCACCCACGCCCCGCACGTCATTCGTGACCAGTCCGCCATCGGCTTTTCCTCCGCACTGTTTGTGAGCACACCCCGCCACGTTGCAGCGGCGGGTGCCATGACCGATAGTGTCGCATCGCGGTTGGGAACGCTCCACCGTGTGTGGGTGGAACTGCCTATCTTCGTGAAGGCTTTCTCTCGTATGCACCGACGATCTTCGGTCATCACACTGCTGACGATGCTTGTGCCGGGGTTGCTCGCGGCGCAGGAGCCGGAACGCGTTCAATCGCTCACCGCGAAGCTCGACGCCTGGCTCACGGCCGTCAACGCCCAATTGCCGACGCCGAACCCCGACCACGACCCGGAGCGCGACCGACCAGTACGCAGTCGCGCGCAGGACAAGGCGGCCGCCACCCCGCAAAGTTCCCGCGTGCCGAACGTGCTGTTCGTCATCGCCGACGACGCGTCGTGCCATTTTGGCGCCTACGGCTGCGGCTGGGTGAAGACGCCCGCCGTCGACCGGCTCGCCCGGGAGGGGATCCTGTTCGACAACGCCTACGTGCCGACGTCGAAGTGCTCGCCCTGCCGGGCCGCGATCCTCACCGGTCGCAACCCCTGGCAGCTCGAGGCGGCGGCCAATCACTGGCCGACGTTTCCGCCACGGTACGGGGCGTTCACTGAAGCGCTCGCGAATCAGGGCATCGCCTGCGGCGCCGCCGGGAAAGTGTGGGGGCCGGGCGTGGCGCAGACGGCGTCTGGCATGCCACGAACCTGGGGCTTGGTGATGCAGCAGCGCGGCAAGGGAAAGCAGGCGGGCGACGCACTCCGCGGCTTTCTCGCGGAAAGAACACCAGGCGAGCCGTTCTTCTACTGGTACGGAAGCAAGTCCCCACACCGGCCCTACAAGGCTGGAGCAGGCCTCGCGGGCGGTAAGCAGCCATCCGACATCGACCGCGTGCCCGCCTGCTGGCCCGACACCGACGTCGTCCGCCGCGACATGCTCGACTACGCCACCGAGATCGAGGCCTTCGATGCGGAGGTCGCCGATCTGCTCGCCGCGCTCGATGCGGCGGGCGAGAAGGACAACACGCTCGTGATCGTGACGAGCGATCACGGGATGCCGTTCCCGCGGATCAAGGGGCACACCTTCGACCTTGCCCACCGCGTGCCGCTCGCGATGCGCTGGCCCGCGGGCATCGTGCATCCCGGCCGCCGTGTGGAAGCCCTCGTGAGTGCCATCGACTTCGCACCCACGATCCTCGAACTCGAGCGAATCGACGCAGCGGCGTCGGGCATGCAGCCGATCACTGGGGCGAGCCTCGTGGATCTCCTGCGCGACGCTCCTGAGCGACCGCGCGACCGCGTAATCCTCGGCCGCGAGCGAAACGATGCCCGCTGCCGGCCGGGCACCGAGTCCGGCCTCGGCTACCCGGCCCGGGCGATCCGCCGCGGCAGCCTGTTTTACGTTCACAACTTCGCCCCCGACCGGTGGCCCTGCGGCGACCCCGAGCTCGGTCTCGCCGACACCGACAACGGGCCGACGAAGGCGGCGATCGAGGCCGCAGGCAACACCGACCGCTTCTGGCAGCAGTGCTTCGGAAAGCGTCCGGCCGACGAACTCTACGATCTCGCCACCGACCCCGACTGCGTCGTGAACCTCGCCGCCGACCCTGCCCGGGCCGAAGATGTGCTTGGCCTGCGCGAGGAACTCTTCGCCGAACTCACACGTCAGGAAGACCCCCGTCTTCTCGGCCGGGGCGCCGTCTTCGACGCCTACGAGTCGCCACGACCGCCGGCACGCCATCCAGGCGTGCCTTCTACGCCAGCACGGCCTTGATCGGTTTTCCACCGCCGCCGATCTTGAACGGGCGACCGTTGGGGGCCATGAACTCCTTGTCGTACGGCAGGCTGCAGGCGGCGGCCACCGTCGAGAGGAAGTCGGGCACGCTGACGGCGTCGGTCTCGGGACTGTGCCCCCGTTCGTCACTCGCCCCGTAGACGGCGCCCCCCTGCACGCCGGCGCCCGCCAGCGCGCAGGAAAACACGGCCGGGTGGTGGTCGCGGCCCGCGTTCTCGTTGATCCGCGGCGTGCGGCCGAACTCGGTCGCAAGCACGACCAGCGTCGACGAGAGCAGCCCGCGTTCTTCCAAGTCGGTGACGAGCGCGCTCATGCCGGCATCGAGGTTGCCTGCCGCCTCCGGCAGCTCCTCGAAGATCTCGCGGTGCATGTCCCACTTGCCGTATTCGACTTCCACGCACCGCACGCCAGCTTCCACGAGCCGGCGGGCGAGTAGGCAGCCCTGGCCAAACTGCGACGCACCATACCGCTCGCGGGTCTGCTCCGATTCCTTGGCGATGTCGAAGGCTTCGAGATCAACGCTGCCGAGCAGGCGGACCGCGTCCTTGTACATCTGGTTGTAGGCTTCGAGCTGCGGTCCGGTGTACGACCGCTTGAAGTCGGCGTCGATCCGGTCGGCGAGGGTGAGCCGGCGGTTGAAGTTTTTTTCCGTGAGGTAGGCAGGGCGAACGGTATTCTCGAGGCCGAGCGACGGGTCGGCCACCGGCACGGGCGTGACAGAAGGATCGAGAAATCCGGCGCCGGGGTGCTCGTTGCCGTTGCCGACGAGCACGTAGCCGGGCAGTTCGCGGCTCGCCTTGCCCTGCACGTGGAGCGCCCAGGAGCCGAGCGACGGGTGCCGGATGCTGCCGAGCACTGGATACGCCGTGCGCATCACATACTGCCCCTGCTGGTGATCGCCCGTCTCGGTGGTCATGGAGCGGATCACGGCCAGCCGGTCCGACTGGGCGGCGAGCCGCGGCAGATGCTCGCCGAACAACACGCCCGGGGTCTTCGTCTGGATCGGCTTCGTTTCCCCCTGCTCCTCGCGGCCCGGCTTGGGGTCGAACGTGTCGAGGTGGCTCATCGCGCCCCGCATCGAGAGAATGATCAGGTTCATGCCCGCCTTGCCCGAGGCGGCGGCCGCCGCGGTCAGGCTGCCCCCGATCCCGTCGAGCAGCGTCACGCCCAACGTCGTCCGCGCGATCCGACCGAAAACGGCCCGCCGCGCGAGCCGTTCGTCGAGCCAGTCGGTCATGCTCCGTATTTGCATGGCATGTCTCTCCGCGCTGAGGTGCTTCGTCGTCACTGGATGAACAGAAATTCCCGCGTGTTCAGAAGCGCCCAGATCACGTTGCCGCATCCGGTCGCCCGATCCTCGGCCGACATGACCTCCCGTACGGCAAGCGCCCGGTCCTCGGCACTCGGGCGGCGCGAGAGCACCGATAGAAAAACCACATCGATCGCCTCCCCGGGTGCGTGGCTCGTGACCTCGTCGTAGATCACCGAACCCCGCTCGAGCATCGCGTGTGTGATCGGGCCGTTGAACATCGCCAGGATCTGCGGAACCGTCGCCACGGTCCGGCCGCCTTCGATCGTCTCCCGGTCACTCTGGCCGAACTGCCGGAGGAAGTGCCCGAGGGGCAGCGGCGCAGGGAGCTCGCTCGCCCGCACGAGCTCCAGGCCGCGGTAGCCGCAGATCTCCATCATGCGTCGCTTGGATGGCCCTTTGCCATACCGCCCGAGAAACGCCTCGAGCCCTCGATCGACGTCGGTGAGCGAGGCGGTGCGAAGATCGAGGTCGAGAACGTCGGCGACCTCTTCCGTGGTCGGCCGCTCGACCGTCCACGGATTGCGAGCCACGAGTGTGAGGATCGAATCCCAGATCTGCTCGGCGGTCATCCGCTTGAGCGCGGGGCCGGTGAAGCGAAACGGCATGGCCGACATCGAGTCGTGAAGCACGGCCCGGCGCTGATACACCTCGGTCGAGACGACAAGCCGCACAAACTCTCGCAGATCGAATTTGAGGCGCAGCATCTCGTCGGTGAGATGCTCGAGCAGCGCGGGGTAGCTCGCCGGGTTGTCGTCCTTGAAGTCGTCGACAGGCTCGACGAGGCCGATGCCCATCAGTTTTTTCCAGAGCCGGTTGGCAATCGTGCGGGCGAACTGCCGGTTGTCGCGCGACACGATCCACGCGGCGAACTGCTCCCGGCCGTCGGCGTCGCGGGCCGACGACGGCACCTCCCCCCATAGCACCTTCGGGCTCACGGCCGCGAGGGGCTTCGCGTCGTCGTATTGATAGTCGTGCGGCAGGAGCAGCTTCGTGTCGGCGAAAGCCACGCTCGTGACGTTGGCCCTGAGAAACTGGGCTACTGCGGCCTTGTTTCGCTGGTTGCGATCCCGGTTCGCCATCTGCAGCTCGCGGGCGGCCCGGGCGATCTCGCCGGCCCCCTGGATGGCCATCCGCTTTGGCTTCTTGCCCGACGCATCGCCACCCGGCCGGGTCCGCGTCCCGGCGGTCAACGCGGCCAGTTCATAAAACTCCCGCTGTGTCCAGTGATCGAAGGGGTGGTCGTGGCATTGCGCGCAGCCGATCTGTGTGCCGAGGAACACCCGCACCGTATTGTCGACGTAAGGCAGCGGCATCCCCTCGTCGCGCAGCTGAAACCCGACGGCTGGGTTTTCCCAGAGCCGGCCGTTGGCGGTGAGCATCTCGTGGGCCCACGTGTCGTAGGGCTTGTTCGTGCGGATCGCCTCCTTCACGTAGTGCAGATACGGCTCGAAGACGAGATGCTTGTCGGGCCGCTCCTGGAGCCGGAGGATGTCGGCCCAGAAGTTATAGAAGTGGCTGACGTAGTCGGGGCTCTCGAGCAGCGCGTCGACGAGTTCGGCACGTTTGTCGGGCCGCTCGGAGTCGAGAAACGCCTCGACCTCGTCGTGGGTGGGAATCCGGCCTGCGAGCTCGAGATACGCACGCCGGGCGAACTCGTCGTCGGCGAGGGGCCGCGATGGCGAGACGCCATGCTCCTGCCAGTGTCTGGCGAGCAGGTCGTCGATCCGGCCGGCTGCGTCCCGGATCGCCCCTCGTGAGCTTCGATCGACGGCCACGACCTTCATGACGTTCCGCGGCGGCGGCTGCGTCACCGCCTCCGGCAACCGCATCAGCGCCACGGCCTGCTTGGGCTTGGCGCGCGTCTTCCCTCCAGCGCCGAGCGATGTGAGCAGTCCGACGATGGCGATGCACGCCACGCCGACACGAATCCACCATGAGCGCATCATCGGCTCACCTGCGAGATGAACGGAGCATTACGATTTCTTCGCCGGCATGCCGGCCTTGAACTCGTCGAGCGAGAGTTTCCCGTCGCTATTGGTGTCGATCTTTTTGAACCGTTTGTCGGCGTTATCGAGCGCCTTGTCTTTCATGCCCGCCTTGAACTCGTCGAGCGTGAGAGCACCGTCGCTGTTCGCATCCTTTCGGGCGAAGATCTTGGCCGGGTCGGGCGCTTTTTTCCCCTCGGCGGCGAACGCTGCCGGAGCGACCACGAGCGCGACAACCGAGACGGCAAACAGGCGGGCGAGCATGACGGAAACCTTTCACGTTCGAGAGTGGAAAACACCGCAGAGGCTGGACCTCCGGCTCCTTGTGTTCAACGGCCCGTCGGGCCGTGAGTTGCGGAATGAGCTCAGGGGCAAGGGTGTCGCTCGCGGAGGGTTCCCGGAGCGGTATTGTATAGGGATCGCCCTGCCCACCCCCAGTCGCGAGGCACCCATGCGCTCCACGACGGTCGTCGTCTCCGCCCTGCTTGCGTGCATCGTGGCCGTGTCCGGCCGCGCCGCGGGCCCCACCGATCCCGGCTGGAAACAGCGGCCCGAGGCCATGCCCCTCGCCTCCGCAGCCCAACCGGTGGCGAATCCTGCCGGCCAACCAGCGTTGGCCCCGTGGATCTGGGGCCCCGACGAGCGGCGCGAATACCGGCTCACGAAGTCATTTCGTGGTGGAGCCGCAGCGGCGGTGCTCGTGGCCACCTGCGACAACCGGATGCGGCTGTTCGTCAACGGCACCGAGGTCGCGGCCAGCGACACCTGGGAAAAGCCACTCGCGGTCGATGTCAGCAAGCATCTCCGAGACGGTGACAACGAACTCGCGGCAGTCGTGGCCAACGCTGGCGGTCTCGCCGGTTTTTCCTGCCGTCTCGTGCTCACCGACCCCGACGGCGGCGTGCGGGTGGTCGAAAGCGATGCCTCGTGGAGCGCCTTCGACACGCTC
>JBMLMS010000235.1:0-7410 GCA_049243925.1 Pirellulales bacterium | reverse complement strand
GGCGAGACGCTCGTCGAAAAGATCCCCGTGCCGCTCTCGAGCGCCCAGGGGCTTCTCTGGGCGTTCGATGCGCTCTACGTCGTGTGCAACGGCGGCCCAGGCAGCGGCCTGTATCGCGTCACCGACGCGAATGCCGACGACACGCTCGACACGGTCGAGAAGCTCCGTGTGTTCCCCGGCGGCGGCGAACATGGACCTCACAACATCCTGCTTTCGCCCGATGGGCAGCGACTGTTCATCATCTGCGGGAACCACACGAAGACGCCGTTCGACGTGAAGAACGTCACCGAACCGCAGACGATGGGGGGCATTCGGTCCACCCAGCGCCGGGTCGAACTCCCGGCGGAGGCGACGAGCCGGCTGCCCGCCAACTGGGACGAAGACCAGATCATTCCCCGGATGTGGGATGCCAACGGGCATGCCGTCGGGATCCTCGCCCCCGGCGGCTATGTCGTGAGCACCGACCGCGACGGCAAGACCTGGGACCTCTGGACCGCCGGCTATCGCAATCCCTACGACTTCGCCTTCAATGCCGATGGCGAGATGTTCGTCTACGACGCCGACATGGAATGGGACTTCGGCACGCCATGGTATCGCCCCACCCGCGTCAACCACGCCCCGAGCGGCAGCGACTTCGGCTGGCGGAGCGGCTCGGGCAAGTGGCAGGCGTCGTTCCCCGACAGCCTGCCGGCGCTCGTGGACATCGGCCCGGGCTCGCCGGTCGGCGTGGCCTTCGGCTCGGGAACGAAGTTTCCGGCGAAGTACCAGAAGGCTCTCTACGTCTGCGACTGGACGTTCGGCACGATGTACGCGATCCACCTCGAGCCATCGGGCTCGACCTACGCCGGCACGAAGGAAGAGTTCGTGTCGCGCACGCCTCTGCCGCTCACGGACGTGACGGTCGGCCGCGACGGCTCTCTCTACTTCGCCGTCGGCGGCCGCGGCGGCCAGAGTGAACTCTATCGTGTCGTCTACACCGGCTCCGAATCGACCGCGGCGGTCGACGCCCGCTCCCCGGCCGGCACCGCCGAGCGGGCGCTGCGTCGCGACCTCGAAGCCCTGCATCGGCGCACGGATGATCCGGCTGCGGCGATCGCTCGGGCTCTCCCGCAGCTGGCGAACTCAGACCGGTTCATCCGCTCCGCCGCCCGCGTGGCACTCGAGCACCAGCCAATCCAGCTCTGGCAGGCCAAGGCACTCGCCGCCACCGATGCGAACGCCATCATCACGGCCGCCATCGCCGTGGCCCACCAGGCTGAGCCAGCGGCCTCGCCGGCGGTGCTCGCCGCTCTCGACCGTATCGACCCCAAGGCCCTCGACATCCCCGGCCGGATCGACCTCACGCGGGCCTACGAACTCGCGATCGTCCGCCTCGGCGAACCCTCCGCCGAAGCGAATGCTCGGATCGCAGGCCGCCTGGGGCCGCTCTTTCCCTCAGGGGATTTCGACCTCGATCGTGAACTGTCGAGCCTGCTCGTGGCCCTCCGGGCGCCGGGCATCGTGCCGAAGCTCGTGGGCATGCTCGCCGCGCCGACGCAGTCGGCCGCGGCTACGAACCTCGCACCGAGCGAGGCCGATCTACGGCAGTTGCTCGAGCGCAACGCCCAGTACGGCAACGCCGTCCGCGCCTCGCTCGAAAAGCGGGCCGATCTCCTGCAGATCCACTACGCCTACGTTCTGCGAACCGTGGGCGAGAAGGACGCCTGGGCCCCCGCCGACCGCAAGGGCTACTACGAGTGGTTTGGCCGGGCACGGGAATGGGCAGGCGGCAACAGCTTCCGGAAGTTTCTCACGAACATCGAGCTCGAAAGCCTCGCACACCTCACCGACACCGAAAAAATGGCGCTCGAGACGCTCGGCGTTCGCAAGCCCTACGTGCCGCCCCCCCTGCCAAAGCCGGAGGGCCCGGGCAAGGCCTGGAGCGTCGACGAAGTGCTCGCGTTGGCCGCCAGGCCAGATGCCGACGGGCTGTCACAAGGCCGCGACTTCGAACACGGCAAGCGCACCTTTGCAGCGGCCCGCTGCATCGTCTGCCACCGCTTCGGTGAAAATGGTGGGGCCACCGGGCCCGACCTCACGCAGGTGGCCGGCCGGTTCCAACTCAAGGACCTCGTCGAGGCGATCGTCCATCCGAGCAAGGTCGTGTCCGATCAATACAAGGCGAGCATCGTGCAGACGGCCGACGGCAAGGTGGTGAGCGGACGGATCGTGAACGAGTCGCCGGAGGCGATCACGATCGTCACCGACCCCGAGGACGCGACGAAGTTCGTGAAACTCGCCCGGGCCGACATCGAGGAGATCCTGCCGGCGACCGAATCACTGATGCCGAAGGGCCTCCTCGACCAGCTCAACGACTGCGAGGTGCTCGATCTCCTGGCCTACGCCCTGTCCCGCGACAGGCCGCAGGACGCCCGGTTCAAGAAGCGATAAGGCGTCGCCGTGTTTGCATCCTGCCCCGACCGGCGCGAGACGGGCTCGGAGAAATGGGACCGCTGGGCGGGCCGCGACGTGCTGCCGGTGTGGGTGGCCGACATGGATTTTCGGGCACCCGACGTCGTGCTCGACGCCATTCGGGCGCGTGTCGACCACGGCGTGTTCGGCTACACGCACGAACCGCCTGGGTTTCGCCCCGCACTCGCCGGGCACCTCGCCCGGCGGCACGGCTGGGAGGTCGATCCCGCCTGGATCGTCGCCGTGCCGGGAGTCGTCACGGCGCTCGCGCTCACCGCGCGGCTGTGTGCGGGGCCCGACGACGGCATCCTGACGTTCACGCCGGTCTATCCACCGTTCCTCACACTGCCCGGGCTCGCCGGCCGGGCCAGCGTGCGGGTGCCGCTCGTTCCGGGCACGACCGCCTGGTCGATCGACTTTGAAGCCCTCGAAGAGGCCGCCGGTGCGTCCCGCACGAAACTTCTTTGGCTCTGTCATCCACACAATCCGACGGGCACCGTGTTGTCACGCGATGCGCTCCTGCGCGTGGCCGACGTGGCCGAACGTCACGGCATCACGGTGGTGAGCGACGAAATCTGGGCCGACCTCGTGCTCGACGACGACGGGCATGTGCCGTTCGCGAGCCTCGACCATCCGGCGGCCAAGCGGGCGATCACGCTCGTTGCACCGTCGAAAACCTGGAATCTCGCCGGGCTCGGCTGTGCCGCAGCGATCATCCGCGACGAATCGCTCCGTCGTCGCTGGCGAAGTGCCGGCGGTGGCCTCGTGCCGATGGTCAATCCGCTCGGCTACGCCGCGGCCGAGGCGGCCTGGCAGCATGGCGACGCGTGGCGGCGCGAGCTGCTCGGGCTCTTGCGGCATCACCGCGGGCTCGTGCTCGAACGTGTCGCCATGATTCCGGGTCTGTCCTGCCTGCCCTGGCAGGCGACGTATCTGGCCTGGATCGACTGCCGCGCGACGGGCATCGCAGATCCGCAAGCCGCCTGCGAGGCGGCCGGACTCGGTCCGTCCGACGGCCGCGATTTCGGCCTCCCGGGATTCATCCGCCTGAACACCGCCTGCCCGACGGAGCGGCTCCTCGTGGCGCTCGACAGGCTGGCTCGGGCATTTCCGGCCGCGTGATCCCGGCAAGCGGCGGTGGTGCGGTAGACGGGGCCGAGTTTGCGGCTGCCGTCGGCTCTGCTCCGGCGCATCGGTCGCAGTGCAGCCGCACCCCTGCCGCGGCCGATTCACTGCGAGAGAAACCTATCTTTGAAGCACAGTCTCCGCGGGAGCCACGCCATGGCCGGCAAGAAGAAAAGTTCGAAGAGCATGAGTTACACCCAACGGATCGCCCAGGTCGCCACCGTCGGCATGCCGGCACCGGTGCAGCAGGTGGCCATGTCGAAGATCGGTTCCCGGATTTTGCTCCTCTTGATTCCGATCCTGATCGCCACCGGCGTGATCACCGTCTCGTTCTCGGGCGGTATCCCGTCCGTGACGTTCAATCGGGACCGGGCCCAGGCGGTAGGCCGTGAACTCGGCGCCGACGCGATGCGGGCCGCCGAACGCGTCCGCCAGGCAAATGACCCGACGTATCGGTAGCAAACTGCTATACTTCGTGGGCTTCCATCACCCCCAGGAGCCCCGATTGATGCGTCGCCTCTGCGTGTCCGCCGTCGTCTGCTGCCTGTCCGTCTTCACCCTCGCCCCCCGGGAGACTCTCATGGCTGCCGACGTGCCCCATCCCCAATTGCCGGCTGGTGCCGGTGCGATCGACGCTGCCGCACCGAAGGCGTTCGCCACCACGGGCTCCGGACTGCAATACCGCGTGCTCCGCAAGGGCGCCGGGGCGAGCCCGAAGGCCACGAACACCGTGAAGGTCAACTATCACGGCTGGCTCGACGACGGGAAAGTGTTCGACAGCTCGTACCAGCGCGGCGAGGCGATCGAGTTTCCGCTCAACGGCGTCATCCCCGGCTGGACCGAGGGCATGCAGCTCGTCGGTCAGGGCGGCATGATCGAACTCTTGATCCCGTCCAACCTTGGCTACGGTGCCCGCGGCGCTCCGCCGGTCATCCCGCCCAACGCCACGCTGCACTTTCTCGTCGAACTCCTCGACGTCCGGTAGCAGTCGAATCGCTGTCGGCTTCGCGCCGGCCGATCGGGCGGCGCTCGAATCGTCACCCATCCCGCCATCGGGATGGCGCACGACAAACCGTCAGCCAGCGCCACGTTGGAAGGCCGGCCAGCGGCCGGCCACGATCGAGCCGTTCGTCCACCGACCTCGCTCCGGGCTGCACTCGCCTCCCAATCGGCACTGATTCCGACATCGAATCAACATCATCGCAACGACCCTGAAAGGCTCTTCATCACGCTGCTATGAAACAGTTTACGACTCGCACGACATCGCATGCGCGTACTCGAAGCGGGTATCGTTACTCTTTCTTCTCCTCATGTTCTTGATCCCTGTTTTCTATTCTCTCAATCTCTTGTGAGAGGATCAGGAAGCGGTTTCTGCCTCATCACCAAAAACTGGTGAAAGTCAGGCATTTTCAGGGGATTTCCGTCGGCCCTGTGTCGGGTACAGTAAGGGATCTGTCACCGCGGCCAGCGTGGCATCTCCCTTGGAAAGGACCGTTCCAGCCCGATGAAAGTGCGTTGTTCCCGTGAGCCGCTCCTCGCCGCCCTGCAGAGCGCGTCGGCCGTGGTGCCCGCTCGGTCGCCCAAGCCTGTGCTCACGAATGTGAAGCTCGAAGCGACGAGTGATACAGCCGTGCTGTCGGCCACGGATCTCGAGGTCGGTATTCGGACCGACATCGAGGGCGTCGAGACACTGGCGCCGGGCTCCGCGCTCTTGCCGAGTGCGCGGCTCTCAGCGATCGTCCGTGAGAGCGCTCCGGGCACCGTTTTCGAACTTTCCGCCGATGGCACGGCTACGCTCGTGAAGGCTCCTCGGAGCGAGTTTCGGCTCCCGGGCGAGGACCCGCTCGAGTTTCCATCCGTCGCCACCTTTCCCGACGAACCGTGCTTCGAATTGGCGACGCCGCTCGTGCGGGAGCTTGTCAAACGCACCGTGTTCGCGACCGACAACGAGTCGAGCCGGTTCGCCCTGGGGGGTGTCCTCTTGGAACTCTCCACGCGGGCTGTGACAGCCGTCGGCACCGACGGCCGCCGGCTCGCCAAGATGGACGGCCCGGCAGCCGGGTTCAACGGCAGCCCGTCGGACGCTCAGCCGATTGTGCCCGCCCGGGCGATGCAGCTCGTCGAACGGTGTCTCGCGGCGGCCGACGCGCCAGTGCACGTGGCTGTTCGGACGGCGGAAATTCTCGTTAAAACGGGTGCCACCACGATTTCGGCACGGCTCGTGGAGGGGCGGTTTCCGCGGTGGCGCGACGTGTTTCCCGAGCGGCCCGAGGCGGTGCGGGTGAGCCTCGTCACAGGCCCGCTGTTGGCGGCCGTTCGTCAGGCGGCGATCGTGACCAGTGAGCAGTCGAAGGGGGTCGATTTCGTGTTCGAGCCGGGCCGACTCGTGCTCTCCGGCCGCTCGGCCGAGAGCGGCGAGAGCCGGATCGAACTGCCGATCGACCACGCCGGCGAGGCCGTGAGGATCAAGCTCGATCCCCGATTCATGAGTGATTTTCTGCGTGTGCTCGACGGCGGTGCGACGGTGTCGGTGGAGCTCACCGATCCGCAGAGCGCCTGCGTGTGCCGCACCGACGACGGCTACGGCTATGTGATCATGCCCTTGGCCGCCGACTGACCCATGGCGACGGCGATGAAGAATACCTCAGGCGGTCCGCGATCGATCGGTGGCCTCGTGTCGCGGCTTCTGGCCCGCACTGGCTACGACCAGGAGCAGACCGCCGGGGCGCTCGCCGACGCCTGGGAGCAGGCGGTGCCGGCCGTGTTCCGCCGGGCCTCGCAGCCGGGGCTCGTGAAACGCGGCGTGCTCGAGGTGTTCGTGAGCCATTCGGCCCTCGTGCAGGAAATGGGTTTTTACAAGCGAGAGATCCTCGCCAAGCTCACGGCGAGCGTGCCGAGCGAGGGAATTACCGACATCCGCTGCCGCGTGCTCGCCGACGCCGGCCGATCGACACCGACCAACGACAGGGGACCTTGAACCATGACAGACGCCTCCAGCCAGCCCGACTACACGAGTGCCGATCTCAAGCATCTGTCCGACCGCGAGCACGTCCGCGAGCGGTTCGGCATGTATATCGGCGACAACACGTCTCGCGGCCTTCACCACCTCGTCTACGAAGTCGTTGACAACTCGATCGACGAATGTATGGCGGGCCATGCCAAAAACGTGACCGTGACGGTGAACGTCGACGGCAGCGTGACGGTGGAGGACGACGGCCGCGGCATCCCGGTCGATCGGCATCCGCAGTTGTCGGAGGAGATGGATCGCGACGTCTCCACGCTCGAGGGCGTGATGACGGTGCTCAAGTTCGGCGGGAAGTTCGAGAAGGGGGCCTACCAGACCTCGGGCGGACTCCACGGCGTGGGCGTGACGGTGGTCAACTTCCTCTCGGAGTGGTGTGAGGTGGAGGTGTCGCGGGAGGGGCACGTCTGGCAGCAGGAGTATCAGCGGGGCGAGCCGACGGGACCGGTGCGCAAGATGGGCACGACCACGCGTGCCGGCACGAAGACGACGTTCAAGCCCGATCCGCAGATCTTCCCGCAGACGAAATTTTCCTGGGACATTCTCTCGCGTCGGCTGCGGGAGCTCGCGTTTCTGAACTCGGGCGTGCGGATCACGTTCACCGACGCCGCGACCGGGTCGAGCGAGCAGTTCTGCTACGAACGGGGCGTGGAGGAGTTCGTCGAGTATCTGAACAAGGCGAGCGATCCGATCCACGCCGACGTGATCGCGATCAAGGGATCGGGCGACGGCGTCTCCTGGGATATCGCCCTGCAGTACACCGGCGAATACACCGAAAGCCTCCACAGCTACGTCAACAACATCTCGACCAC
>JBMLMS010000234.1:0-8488 GCA_049243925.1 Pirellulales bacterium | reverse complement strand
CGGGGCTGTCCGGACAAGGCCTTCACGCGGCCCGAAACGTCAGGCCGATCGGCGAAAAAACTGCCAGACCGACAGGGTTACGGCGGTCAGGACGACGACCGCCGCGATCACCAACGACAATTGGCCCGGCTGCTCGAAGTGCACGGCCGTGGCTCGCCAGAGCGGTCGCCATGCGACCACCACGAGCACCATCGCGAGGCACAGACTCGGGCCGAAGGGCAGTTCGTTTTCCCGGTGGCGGAGAAATTGGGCGATGCCGTGGCCGAGGCCGATGAATGCGGCCAGGAAAAACGTGAGCACGCACGCCTGCCATCCGAGCCAGGCGCCCGCCATCGCCATCAACGTCACATCACCGAGGCCCATGGCCTCCTTGCCAAGGGCGTACGACGCACCGGCCCTGGTCGCCCAGACGAGGCCTCCCGAAACGGCCAGCCCGACAAGCCCGCTCAGGAGGCCATCGAACCGTTCGGTGCCGAGCCACCAGGCGGCCGTCACCAGGCACAGCCCGATGGGGATGAGAAGATTTCGTGGAGCACGCCAGCGGGCTCCGTCGTCCGGAGGCGGCTCGGTACACACCAGCCACCACGCCGCGAAGATTGCTGCGGCGAGCGCGAGCCCTGCCACGTGAGGCGCTGCCGTGAACGCCCCGCCTGTCGCTGCCTCGAGGCCACCGTACCAGCCGAGCACGTCGGCCTGCATGACGGGCGCGGCGAACGATCTGGGCACTTCCACCGCCACCGGGAGCAGGACCCGGGGCCAGGCCCACGCCGCAGCCAGGCCTGTGAGCGTTCCCGGGAGCGTGATCCAGTCGGGAATCACCCGCTGGCGGAAGTCGATCCAGGTCGCCGCGGCAAGCAGCCAGAAGAGGACGAGGTGGGCGATGGAGCGAAGCACGAGTTCGCTCTGAAGCGGGCCGGCCGGACCGACCGCAGACACTTGCCCCAGGGCGACGACTTCCCACCACCACAGCCCGGCGGCCCCTGCCGCCGCAGCCAGCGGAACGAGTGCTCTCGTTCCCGGTCGAAGGGCCGCGTCGCCGGTGACCCGAAACCACTCGGCAACAGCCCGGCAGAGCAGAAGCCCGAGAGCGCCGCCGATCACGAGGGCCGCCAGGCCGCCTGCGGGCCCGTGCATCCACATGAACATCATCGCATGCATCACGGCGTGCCCCCGCTGACCCCGAAGCCCGGGCCCTCGAGCCAGGCTGCGATCTGCTCCGCCACCTCGGCCGGCGATCGCCCAGACGTATCGATCGCCCAGTCGGCACACACGGCGTAGAGCGGCTCTCGCACCCGCAGCGCCAGATCGACCTCCGCGAGGGCGTCGCTGCCTTGAAGAGCGGGCCGGCGATCGACCGTGGCTGGATCGGCTGCGAGCCGCTGACGGATCGTGGCGGCGGGTGCTGTCAGCCAGACGATCGGCCGGCCTCGTTCGGCGAGGAGCCGTCGATTCGCCTCGCGGATGACGACGCCGCCGCCGGTGGCCAGCACGCCGTGGAATTCCTCCAGAAGACTCGCCAGCACGTCCGCCTCGGCATCCCGAAACGCCCCTTCACCGCGGTCGCGCACGAGCGTGGCGATCGTGCACCGGAGCCGCTCCTCGAGCACCGCATCAGCGTCGATCCAGGGGGCCGCGCGGCGATGGGCGAGCAGCCGCGCGACCGTCGACTTGCCGGTGCCGCGATACCCGATGAGTGTGGCGATCGGCATGCTGCCCCCTACGCCGGCTGTTTGGCTGAAGCGGTGGCCCGCTTGAGCGCGTCGCGCATCACGTGCTGGGGGGCCTCACGATCGTGCCAGAGTCGAAATTGGATGGCTGCCTGCCGTACGAACATGTCGACGCCCGTCACGATCCGACAGCCGATCGATCGGGCTTCCTTCACCAGCAGCGTGTTTTCAGGATTATAGACCGTGTCGAAAACGATCATGTACGACCGCAGGTGCTCCTTGTCGAAGGGCGTCTCGTCGACGTTGGGGTGCATGCCGACGGGAGTCGCGTTGACGAGGCAGTCGTAGGGAAGACGGTAGCGGGCAGCCCAGTCGACGGCCTTGCAGCCCACTTCAGCGGCGATCTTCTTGGCACGGTCGAGCGTCCGCGAGGCCACGGTCACGTCGACGCCGCGATGCCGGAGTGCGAACGCGACCGCCCGCGCCGCCCCGCCCGCGCCGAGCACGAGCGCAGTCTTCACTCCCAGGCCTTCGGCCGTCGAGTCTTGCTCGCGAATGGCCGCCTCCAGGCTCTCGACCGCCGCCGTGGCATCGGTGTTGGAGGCGGATACGCCCGTCGGCTTGAAGGTGAGCGTATTGGCGGCCCCGATGGATCTGACGAGGTCGTCTTGGACCGTCGCAAAGGGAAGCACCGACTCCTTGTGCGGGATCGTCACGCTCAGGCCCGCCAGCGGCCAGCGGCCGGCACCCGAGAGAAACTCTCCGATCTGCTCGGCCGGCACCCGGAAGGGCAGGTAGACGGCGTCGATCCCTTCTGCGGCGAGCGCGGCATTGTGAACCACCGGGCTCAGGCTGTGCGCCACCGGGTCGGCCACCACGCCATACACCCGCGTCTTGGGCCCGATCGCATCGTAGCGGTAGACGTCGCGCATCTGCCGCCAGCCGATCTGCCCGGGAGCGAGGACGCGGTCGTCGTGAAACGTGGCGAACGTGAACGGTGCACCGGCACGGCCGGCCAGCACCCTCGTCGGCATGCCGATGTCGCCCATGCAGACGCCCACGGTCGGCACTTTGCTCGCCCGCACCATCTCCAGCATCCGCAGGTTGTCGGTCGGGTGGTTTGCCATCGTGGCGATCTTCACGATGTCGGCATCCAAGCCCGCGAGCCGCTTGTGCAGGGCTGCCAGGTCGGGCGGCGTCTTGTGGAAGTCGTGGTGGCTGACGATCCGTTTCGTCGACCCGTACCGGGGCACCTTTGCGGCGATGTCGTCCTCGAGGTCGACGTATTCAGCTCCCTCGACGATCGCCGTGCGGAGCACGAGCAGCCGCTCCTCCTCCGAACCTTCCCACCTGCCTCCATCCACGACACGGCGGCAGGTGACGATCACCGGGCAGGGACGCTCCTGGAGAAGCCGCTTCGCCTGCACGTTGCCCTGGATGTAATCGAGCCGCAGCTCCACCAGCCGGATGCCCTGCTCGGCCAGATGCCGATGCTCGGCGATCACGTGCCGATGGCGACCACGCCCGATGCTCACGCAGATCATCATGTTCTCCAGTTGAGCGACGAACCGCACGCCGCGATTCAGGTACGACGAAACTGCCGATCGAGCTCCAGCCTCGACAGCGTGAGCGACGTGGGACGCCCGTGGGGACAGTGATGGGAATCCGGCACGCTGCGCCGCTCGCGCACGAGCGCATCGACCTCGGCCTGCGACAGCGGGTCGCCGGCCTTGATGGCGGCCTTGCAGGCGAGGCCGTGGAGGATCTCGTCGACGAGCATGCCCGCGGAGGTGGCCGAGGCGGCGAGGCGGCCGAGCACCTCGCGCACGAGCACGGCCGCGGGCACCTTCCCGGCGAGCGCCGGCTTCGAATTCACCACGACGGTTGCACCGCCAAAAGGCGCCACCCGCATGCCCGCGCGGCCCAGAGCCTCGGCATGCTCCGACACCAGCTCCAGTTCGGGCGGCGACAGATCGACCGTCTCGGGCACGAGCAACTGCTGCACCTCGAGTGCGCCGGCCGCCACCGACTCGCGCAGCCGCTCATAGAGCACACGCTCGTGGAGCGCGTGCTGATCGATCACCTCGATGCCAGCGTCACTCTCGACGACGATGTAGCGATCGTGCATCTGAACCGCCATCTCGGCGTGCACGGGCTGGGTCACTGAGGCCGGTGCTGCGTCTTCCCAGGGCGGCGGCGGGGGCGCGGCGGGCGGCGGGATCGCCTGGCTCTGACCGACGCCCGCCATTCCGCCGAGCGGCGTCGGAAACGGCGTGAACGACGCTGCGCCTCCGGCGAAGGGCAGGGGAACAGTGTCGCGGCCAGCCCACCCCGCCGACACCGGCGGATCGAGCCGCGCCGTAAGATCGCAGGCCAGAAATTTCGCCCGCAGTGTCGACAGTACGAGCCGGTAGAGCCGCGAAGGATCCCGAAACCGCACCTCCATCTTGGCGGGATGCACGTTCACATCGACCATCTCGGGCGGCAGCTCGATCTCGAGAAAGACGATCGGCTGGCGACCCGAAAGCAGCAGGCCCCGGTAGGCCTCCTGGACGGCGTGCAGAATCGACCGATCACGAAAGGGCCGGCCAGCGACGAACAGGTGCTGGAGGCGGCCGCTGGCCATGTCGTCGTCGGGGCGGCCGACGAATCCACGCACCGCCACTTCGTCGTCCCGTCCCTCGACCTCGAGCAGGCGGTCGGCGAGCTTCTGGCCGAACAGCCCGCCGATCCGGCCGCGCCAGGAGTCCGTGGCCTGGAGCTCGTGGATGCGGCGACCATTGTGGGACAGGCTCATCGCGACGCCAGGATTCGCGAGCGCCGTCCGTACGAAGGCCTCGGATGCATGCGACCACTCGGTGGCAGCGGCCCGCAGGAACGCCCGCCTGGCCGGCACCTTGGCGAACAATTGATGCACCTCGACCGTCGTGCCCACGGGCATCCCCCGCGGAGCGACACCGCCTACCTGGCCGTTGTCGACCTCGATCTCGGCCCCGGCCTCGGCCCCTACGGGCCGTGAGCGGATCACGAGCCGGGCGACTTCACCCACCGAGGCGAGAGCCTCGCCACGAAAACCGAGCGTCGAGATCCGCTCGAGATCCTCGGCAACGCGCAGCTTGCTCGTGGCGTGCGGCGACACGGCCAAGGGCAGATCTTCCGGCTCGATGCCACAGCCGTCGTCGACGACCCGCACGAGCCCGACACCGCCGTCGTCGAGCGTGACATCGATCCGCCCGGGCTTCGCGTCGAGGGCATTCTCCAGCAATTCCTTCACGACACTGGCCGGCCGCTCGACGACCTCGCCTGCGGCGATCCGATTGACGACCGAAACGGGGAGTATGTGGATCCTTCCCATGCGCGCCGCGATCGCGGCACCTTTCACGACAGCTGGAATTCCTTGATCTTCCGGTAGAGCGTGCGCTCGCCGATACCGAGCATCTCGGCGGCCTGCTCGCGATTGCCGCCGGTGAGCTTGAGCGTCTCGCCGATGAACAGCCGCTCGATCTCTTCGAGCGGCTTCCCCACGAGGCTGGCGAGCCCCATCGGCTGCCCCTCGGCGGCGGCCTGCCCCGCCGTGGTCACAGGCTCCAACTCGACCGGCAGATCGTCCACGTCGAGCGTCTCGTCGCAGTCCACGACGACCATGCTTTCAATGACATTGCGCAACTGCCGCACGTTGCCGGGCCAGGCATACGCTCCGAGCTTCATCCGGGCCGCCAGCGACATCCCCTTGATCGCTTTGCCGTGCCGCTTGGCGAACTGCCGCACGAAGTGCTCGATCAGGAGCGGAATGTCGGCCGCCCGTTCCTGCAGCGTGGGAATCGCGATCGTCACCACTTTGAGGCGGTGATAGAGGTCGCTCCGAAAGGCGCCGCTCGTGATCGCGTCTTCGAGATTGCGATTGGTGGCCGACAGCAGCCGCACGTTGACCTGCACCGGCGTGTTCGAACCGACCCGCGTGATCTGCCCCGACTCCAGCACCCGCAGGAGCTTGATCTGCGTAGCCAACGGCATGTCCCCGACCTCGTCGAGGAACAGGGTGCCGCCGTGGGCGTACTCGAACTTCCCCATCCGGTCGCTCGACGCGTCGGTGAACGCCCCCCGCACGTGTCCGAAGAGTTCGCTCTCGAGAATGTTCTCGCTCAAGGCGGCGCAGTTGAGGGCGACGAACGGCTTGGCCTTGCGCGGACTGTTCTGGTGGATCGCCTGCGCCACGAGTTCCTTGCCGGTTCCCGTTTCTCCCTGGATGAGCACCGTGGCGTCGGTGGGGGCGATCCGCTTGAGACGCTCGATGAGCGCGAGCATCTGCGGGCTCGATCCGACCACTCCCTCGAAGCCGAATTTCTCGTCGAGGCGGCGATTCAGCTCCAGGTTTTGCCGCTTGAGCCGGACTCCCTCCGAGGCCTTGTCGACGGCCGCCCGGAGCTGGCCGAGATCGAGCGGCTTCTGCAGATAGGTGAAGGCGCCCTGCTGCATGGCGGCCACGGCGGAGGGCACTGTCCCATGACCTGTGACCACGATCACTTCCGTCTCGGGGGACGCCTGCTTCGCGCGTTCGAGGATCTGCAGGCCGCCGATGTCGTTCATCATCAGGTCGGTGACGACGACGTCGAACGGCTCCTGCGCGATGCGCTTCGCTCCTTCCGAGCCACTCCCGGCCACGATGCACTCGTAGCCCAGCCGGCTCAGCCCCTCGCCGACCGTGCGGGCATGGAGGATGTCGTTGTCGACGACGAGCACACGGACGAGCCCGGGCGGGCCGCCGGACTCATCGGGAGAGGATTCACGAGACTGGGCCATGCCGACGATCGTACGAAGCGACGCCTGTGCCCGTCCAGTTCCGCGGCTGCTACCGCGTCGGCGGGCCGACGGTCGGAAGCCGGGGCGGTGCCGGGAGCCAGATCGTGACTTTCGTGCCGCGGCCGGGCGTGCTCTCGATGTCGATCGTGCCGCCGTGCGCCTCGATGATCTTCCGCGCGGTGGGCAGCCCCAGCCCCGAGCCGCCTTGCTTGGTCGTGTAGAACGCCCGGAAGACCTTCGCGAGCGTCTCCTCGTCCATGCCGGGACCGGTATCGATCATTTCGAGCACGACTCCGAGCCCCTTCGGCCGCGTCCGCACCACGAGCTGGCCGCCGCCCTCCATCGCCTGCACGGCGTTGATGAGCAGGTTCAGCACCGCCGAACGAAACGTCTCTCGATCGAGCCGCACGTTTGGCAGCTCCGGATCGAGATAGCGCACCACCTCCACGCCGGCATCCCGCGCCTGCGGCCCGAAAAAGTCGAGGAGCTGCTCCACCTCGGCATTCAGGCTCCCCGGCTCGATCGACAGTTTCTCCTGACGGGCGAAGTCGAGGAAATCGCCGAGCAGCTTTTGAAGCCGGTCGCACTCGTGCCGCACGAGTTCGATCTTCGCCTTCGCCCGCCGGTCGCGCTGTTTCGTCGGCGAGTCGGGATCGGTGCTCTCGAAGTCCTCCGCGAGGAGCTCCATGTTGAGCCGGATCGTCGACAGCGGATTGCGGATCTCGTGGGCCAGGGCCCCCACGAGCGCCGCAAACTCCGCATACGTCTCCGCCCGCGAGCGGGCCGACTCGTCATCCGACGACATGGCCGACCGAGCCCCGGGGGAAGATTGAAGCCCGCTTCGTTACGACGGGTTGCCGCCGCCGTTCTCCGCCATTTCGCGCATCGCGACCTTGCGGCTGAGCTTGACGCGGTCTTGGTCGTCGACAGCGATCACCTTGACCCGCATCACGTCGCCGACCTTGCAGAAGTCGGCCACGCTCTTCACGAAATCGTCGGAGAGCTCGCTGACGTGGCAGAGACCGTCCTTGCCCGGCACGAGTTCGACGAAGGCACCGAAATCCTTGATGCTCGTGACCCGGCCTTCGTAGATCCGGCCCACTTGGATCGAGGCCGTGAGGGCCTCGATCTTGCCCATGGCCGCCATCGCCCCCTCGGCGTCGTGGCTGGCCACCGTCACCGTGCCGTCGTCCTCCACCTCGATGCTGGCGCCCGTCGACTCCTGGATCGCACGAATCGTCTTGCCGCCGGGGCCGATGAGCAGGCCGATCTTCTCGGGATTGATCTGCGTCCGCAGCAGCCGCGGCGCCCAGGGGGAGATTTCCGCACGCGGACGACGGATCGCCGACAGCATCGAGCGCAGGATCTCGAGCCGTGCCTCGCGGGACTGCCGCAGCGTGGCCTCGATGATCGCCGCCGAGATACCGTCGATCTTGAGATCGAGCTGGATGCCGGTGATGCCGTTTTGCGATCCGGCGATCTTGAAGTCCATGTCGCCGTAGTGGTCTTCGTCACCGATGATGTCGGTGAGCAGCACCCACTTGTCCTCGGACTGCTTGACAAGGCCCACCGAGATGCCCGCCACGGGGTTCGTGATCGGCACGCCGGCGGCCATGAGGCCGAGGGTGGCACCACAGACGCTCGCCATCGAACTCGAGCCGTTCGATTCGAGGATGTCGGAGATCACGCGGATCGTGTAGGGGAAGGTGTCGGGCTCGGGCAACACCGGCTTCACGCTGCGCTCGGCGAGCGCACCGTGGCCGATCTCACGCCGCCCCGGGCCACGGATCGGACGCACCTCGCCCACGGAGAACGAGGGGAAGTAGTAGTCGAGCATGAACTTCTTCGAATACTCGTCGATCAGGCCGTCGATCCGCTGCTCGTCCCTGCCGGTGCCGAGCGTGATGGTCACGAGCGACTGCGTCTCGCCGCGCTGGAAGAGCGCCGAGCCGTGCACCCGAGGGAGCAGATCGACCTCGCAGTGCAGCGCCCGGAGCGACTTGTGGTCGCGGCCGTCAGGA
>JBMLMS010000233.1:0-4525 GCA_049243925.1 Pirellulales bacterium | reverse complement strand
CACTTCGCCTACCAGGCGAAGTGCGCGAACGCCTTGTTGGCGTCGGCCATGCGGTGCACGTTGTCGCGCTTCGTGACCGCGGCGCCTTCGCGCTTGTACGCGGCCATGATCTCTTCGGCGAGTTTCTCGTGCGTGGCACGGCCCTTCTTCTCGCGGACGGCCTGCAGCATCCAGCGGATGCCGAGCGATTGCTGCCGGTTGCGATTCACCTGCATCGGAACCTGATAGGCGGCACCGCCCACCCGCTTCGACCGCACCTCGACCGACGGCTTGCAGTTTTCGAGGGCCCGATTGAAGACCTCGATCGGCTCGACGTCCGTCACCTTCTGGGCGACGATCTCCATCGCCCGGTAGAAGACACCCTGGGCGACGCTCTTTTTGCCGTCGACCATCAGGCAGTTGATGAACTTGCTCGCGAGGAGCGATCCGTAGCGCGGATCGGGAATGAGTTGCTCGCGGCTGGCGGTGATTTTACCCATGGCTCGTGTCTTCCTTCTTTAACCCTTCTTGGCACCGTAAAGGCTGCGCGACTGCTTGCGGCCCTGCACGCCGAGCGTGTCGAGGGCACCGCGCACGATGTGATACCGCACGCCTGGAAGATCGCGGACACGTCCGCCACGCACGAGCACGATCGAGTGCTCCTGCAGGTTGTGCCCTTCACCCGGGATGTAGACGGTCACTTCCTTCTGATTCGAGAGCCGCACGCGGGCGATCTTCCGAAGGGCCGAATTCGGCTTCTTGGGAGTCATCGTGCGAACCTGCAGGCAGACTCCCCGCTTCTGCGGGCAGCGGTCGAGCACGGGCGACTTGGAAAACTTGCGCTTCGGCCGGCGACGGCTGCGGACAAGCTGGCTGATCGTGGGCATACCGGAGTGTCGTATCCTGCGAAAAAATGGTGCGGAGCCGCCACGTGGCGGGAGCCCCAGAGACTAGCCGAAACCGCAGGGCCATGAAAGCGGGGGCAGAAATCAGGCTGCGGCCAGCGTCGGCCGCAGGAAAATCTCCCCCCGGCCGCCGGTGACAAGGTCGCCGTGCCACTGCTCCCACGGTCCTTCGAGGAGCGTGCGAATCGAGGGGCCGCCCCGGCCAAAACCGGCCGCTTCGAGCCTGGCGGCAAGCAGCGGAAGAAATGCCGGCACCCACACCGCACCCTTGCAAAACGTGGCTGGTGGCTCGAACCGCGCCCCCGCCGCCACGAGCGACCCGCGTTGCATGCCGTGCCCGGCTTCCGGGCCCACGGCGCCGGCCACGAGCACCGTGCCCGCGCGCAGTTCGAACGCCGCCGCCGGGCCACAGTCGCCGCCGATCGCCAGGATACCGCGCCGCATGCGGGCGCCGGCGAGGCAGCCCGTGTGGCCTGCGATCATCACGAGGCCGCCCCGCATCCCATGCCGACTGCCGGGGAGCGCCGCGGCGGCATTGTCGCCGGCCGAACCGGCCACATGCACCGTGCCGCCTGTCATCTCGCAGGCGAGCCAGTCGCCCGCGTCGCCTTGAATCGTGAGCGTGCCGCCCGTCATGCCTTCGCCCGCATGCCGCCCTGCGTTCCCTGCCACCACGATCTCGCCCGCTGCCATCCCCGCGCCCACGCCATGCACGCGGGAGAAATCACCGCGGCATTCGATCCGGCCGTCGGCGGCCGTGCCTGTGATTCGAAACAGCGTGCCGAGCTCCGTGGGCCGCTCGTCGGCCCGCACCACGAGCCGGCCGAGATCACGCTGCGTGAGCGCCGCGATCCGATCGGGCACAACGCCGGCAAGGTCGATCGACAACACTCCTGAATCGGCGAGCTGTTCGATGGTGAGCGGCATGCGGTCGGGCCTTTGGGCAGGACAACAAAGCGGGGCCGCGGAGAGGCGTGCTCCCCGCGGCCCCGATGATACCGTCTGCACGTGCCGGCCCGGCTACTTCGTGAGCACGGGCACCTTCCGCGACGTGCTCGATGGCGACTTCGTCAGCTCCACCATCAACACGCCCTTGTCGTAGCGTGCCGTGACCTTCGCCGGATCGACCGACTCGGGCAGCGGGATCGCCCGGCTGAAGCTGCCGTAGTGGCTCTCGCAGTGCGACCAGCCTTCGCCCGACTCCTCGGTGGACGACTTCTTCTCACCCGAGATCATGAGCCGGTCGCCCGACACGCTCACGTCGACGTCCTTCGGGTCGATGCCCGGCAACTCGGCCCGCACGCGGATCTGCGTGCCGGACTCCGAAAGATCGATCGCTGGCATCCACTGCCCCGGTTCGGTGGGCTCGAGCCAGCCGGGCACGAAAGCCGTGGGCCGGCTGAAGAAGCCCTCGAAGAGCCGGTTCATCTCGTTGCGAAAATCGGCCAGGGTGGTGAGAGTGCCCCCCTCCATGCCGCTCGAGCGCTTCGTGCGAAAAGGAATCAGACTCATGGGACGGTCTCCTTTTCTTGGGAAAGTTGAAACGAAACACGACAAGACACTCGGGGCCCGCGCAGGCCTGGCCCACGTCGGGATCAGCCGGCCTCAGCCGGCGCGGACCTCGACCTTGCGCGGCCGCACCGCCGCCAGCCGCGGCACGTGGATGGTGAGCACCCCGTGGCGGTAACTGGCCGTGATCTGCGAGGCGTCGAAGTCGTCGCCCAAGCGGAACGACCGGCGGTAGCTGCCGATGCCGTATTCCTGGCGGACGGCGCGGCCGGGCAGTTCGCGGGCCGGCACCCTCGCATGCAGCGAGAGCACGCCGTCCTCGAACGACACGTCGATGCCATCGGTGCGGGTGCCGGGGATGTCGGCGACGATCAACACCTCCTTCCCGCAGTCGCAGATGTCGACGTTGGGCTGGTAGGTGAGCGTGGTCTCCGCCTCGGTCGGCGCGGCCGCGGGCCGGGCGGCGGTCTTCATCTCGGAAGTGGTCATGATGAGTTTCTCCTCTCGGGGAAGGGTGGGTGATAAGGGTGTCAGGCCGAACGAACCTGCACCTTGTGGGGCTGGGCCTCGGGCGCCTTCGGGCAGGTGACGGTGAGCACGCCGTCGACGAGCCGCGCCTCCACCCGCGCGGCATCGACCGCCACGGGCAGCGTGATCCGCCGCTCGAAGCTTCCGGTGCCGCGTTCGCGCCGGTGCCACGTGACGGCCGGCTTGCGGCTGCCGTTGCCCTGCTCGCCGGTCGGCGTGGGCTGGGCGGCCTCCGGCTCGGGACGCGAACCCTTGAGCACGAGCTCGTCGCCCGAAACGGCGATGTCAACGCCGCCCGCTTCGAGGCCGGGCACTTCCGCCTCGATCACGATGGCGTCGTCGGTCTCGCGGATGTTGACGGCGGGAAATGCCGCCGATGTCGCCGACGGGCTGCCCCAGCCGTGCAGCGGCGGGGCGGCCACGAGGTTGCCCCAGAGACGATCCAATTCATCGCGCAATTCGTCGAGTGGGTGCGCGAAGCCCGTGCGGGAAGTCTGCATCGCTGGCTCCATGAACAGGGTGAACGAACGAGGCGAACGGAATCAACCGCCGTCCATGGAACGAAAAATCATTCGCAGGGACGGCCACGAAAAACAATCTGCCGCGCACCGTGGTGCCGAAATCGCGCCCCGCCGGCGGCGGGAGTGAAAAAAGCAAAGAGCGTGCCAACGGACAGGCGCCGGCGTTCGTCCGCGCAGGGCCGTGCAACCCCGAGAAAATCCGGCCCAGCGGCTGCCGACTCGGCTGGAAGCCGTGAAACTCTGACGGTCGTGTCGGCTGTCAGGTTGGCAGCATCGTTCGGCCACCCCTGGCAGGCGGGTTGGACGGTTGTGGGGGGGTCGGCAACGCCATAGACTGCGGCCTTCGTGAACGGACTCGCTCGACGCGAGCACGGCGGTTATCCGACGGCGGATGATTGCTGCCGGCCGGTAACGTCACTCTCAGTCGCAACGGATGTCTCATGCGTTTCACGCTTCTCGATCGTGTCGTCGCCATCGATCCCGGCAAGACCATCACCGCCATCAAGACGCTCTCGCTCTCAGAGGAATACCTCGCCGACCACTTCCCGCGATTTCCCGTGATGCCGGGCGTGCTGATGCTCGAGGCGATGACCCAGGCGGCCGCCTGGACGATCCGGATCGCCGAAGACTTCGCCCACAGCGTCGTCGTGCTGCGGTCGGCGAAAAATGTGAAATATGGCGATTTCGTCGAGCCTGGCCGGGTGCTCACGGTGACAGCCGAGGTGCTCTCGCAAGACGAAACGACCACCAAGGTGAAGGCGAGCGGCACCGTATCGAGCGCGGGCGGTGAGCGGACGAGCCTCACGGCCCGGCTCGTGCTCGAGCGGTACAACATGGCCGATCGTCTCCCCCACGGCGATGCCATCGACGCCCGGGTGCGGGCCGAGATGCGGAAACTGTGGGCGGTCCTCCATCCGACGGGCCGGGCTGGCGGGCAGCCGCGGCGGATGGTGTACGGTGCGGCCGCGGGCAGCATCATCAACGCCCCGTTGCCGGCCGCCGGGGCCGCCACGTTTGCCCGCTGAGTGCCGCGAGAGCCGCGAGAGCCGCGAAACCCCCCGCTGCCGGGCCGGGATTTGCCGG
>JBMLMS010000232.1:0-2189 GCA_049243925.1 Pirellulales bacterium | reverse complement strand
TCGGTCGGCGTCGGCCCGTTTGGCGCCTACTGCAGCTTTTCCGTGGGAAATTTTTGACACGCAAAGCATCGGCATCCTGCCGATCTTTGCTTGGCGAACCTCCGTTCGCTCTTGAGGGCCGGGCCTCCAGCCCGGCGGCTGCACCGACGATGGTGCCTTAGAAGTAGCCCTCTCGCTTCTTTTTCTCCATGGAGCCGGCCTCGTCCTTGTCGATCAGCCGTCCCTGTCGCTCGCTCGTCTTCGTGAGCAGCATCTCCTCGATCACCTGCGGCACCGTCACGGCCGATGATTCGTGCGCCGCGGTGAGCGGATAGTCGCCCATCGTGCGAAACCGCACCCGCTTCACCATCGGCACCTCGCCGGGCCCGAGCCGGAAGCGTTCGTCGTCGACCATGATCAGCTGGTCTTCGCGCACCACCACCGGCCGTTCGGCGGCGAAGTAGAGCGGCACGAGCGGGATCTTCTCGCGGTGGATGTATTGCCAGATATCGAGCTCGGTCCAGTTGGAGAGGGGAAATACGCGGATGTTCTCGCCACGGCTGATCCGCGTGTTGTAGAGATCCCAGAGCTCCGGCCGCTGATTCTTCGGATTCCACTGGTGGTTCGCGTCGCGAAACGAAAACACGCGTTCTTTGGCCCGCGACTTCTCCTCGTCGCGCCGGCCGCCGCCGAGGGCGGCGTCGAAGCGGTAGGTGTCGAGGGCGTCGATGAGGGCATGCGTGTTCATCGTGGGTGTGTAGACGCTGCTCGGATAGTCGAACGGGTTCATGCCGGCCGCGAGCGCCTTCTCGTTGACGTGCACGATCAGCTTGAAGCCGTGCTCGGCGCAATAGCGGTCGCGAAACTCGATCATCTCCCGGAAGTTCCAGGTCGTGTCGATGTGCAGAAGCGCGAAGGGCACCGGCCCGGGCGCGAACGCCTTGCGGGCCACGTGCAGCATGCACATCGAGTCCTTGCCGATCGAATAGAGCAGCACGGGATTTTCGAAGGCGGCGGCGACCTCACGGATCGTGTGGATCGCCTCGGCTTCGAGGGCGTCGAGATTGCGGAGAGAGTAGGCCACGGGACGGAACGTGCTGCCGGGGTGAACCGATGGGATAGCCAACCAGACCCGTCCCTGTCGAGTTCTTTCGGGGCCGAACGGGCCCTTCTCGTCGGCGGCGGGCTAGGACTGTATAACTGTGTGGGTTGTGACGGCTCGGCCGGTGGGCGTGGCCCACCGGCCTTTTGCAGGCCGGACTTTGTGACAGATTTCACGAAGTCCGTTCCTACGGCCGATTTTCACACGTGCGTGGTCTCCCGGAGCCGTTCCCGGGTGGTCACGGACGCCCTCCGATCGAGGTTCGAGCCCGCCATGGACGCCATCCTGCCGGTCCTGCTCTTCGTCGCGATCGCGGCCGCCGTTTCGGTGGGCCTGCTCGTGTTCGCGCAGCTCGTCGGGCCGCGGCGGTCGGGAGCGGTCAAGGAGATGCCGTATGAGAGCGGCATGGACCCCGTCCACGACACCCGCCGCCGGTTCGACGTGCGGTTTCACCTCGTGGCGATCACGTTTCTCGTGTTCGACGTCGAACTCCTGTTTCTCTATCCGTGGGCCGTGGCAAGCCGCTCCCAAGCCGGGATCGACGCCGCCGTGGCCGACGGCCTGGTTTCCTCCCGCGGGCTCGTGTTCACGGGGGCGATGGCGTTCATCGCGCTGGTGATCGTGGGCTTCGCCTACGACTGGCGCAAGGGGGTGTTCCGATGGCGGTAGACAATGGTCCGAAGCTCGAACTTCCCGAAAACGTGTTCGTCAGCAAGCTCGACGAACTGGCCAGCTGGTGTCGGAAAAACAGCCTCTGGCCGATGCCGTTCGCCACGGCCTGCTGCGGCATCGAGCTGATGGCGACGGGCGCGAGCAAACACGATCTCGCCCGGTTTGGTGCCGAGGTATTTCGCTTCAGTCCGCGGCAGTGCGATCTGATGATCGTGGCCGGCCGCGTGGTGATGAAGATGCTGCCTGTGCTCCAGCGGATTTGGCAGCAGATGCACGAGCCCAAGTGGTGCATCTCGATGGGCGCCTGCGCGAGCACCGGCGGCGTGTTCGATACCTATGCCGTCGTGCAGGGCATCGACCGCTTCATCCCCGTCGACATGTACGTGCCCGGCTGCCCGCCGCGGCCCGAGCAGCTCATCCAGGCGATCATCGACCT
>JBMLMS010000231.1:0-2042 GCA_049243925.1 Pirellulales bacterium | reverse complement strand
ACCGACAGGCTGAAGCCTGTCCTTCAACCGACCGACAGGCTGAAGCCTGTCCTACATATCTCGTCCGTTCGCTCGACCAGCTCCGAGCCTTGATCGCCCTTGGCGAACGCTCCCTCTACGCCGACTTTGCCGATATCCGGCAGTATCGCGAGGCGATCGATCTGGCCCGCGCCGCGGGGGCGAGGCTCTTTCCCGCCACGCCGCGGATCCAGAAGCCCGACGAGCTCGGCATCTTCGCGCTTCTGGCCAAGCAGGGGCCCGACGGCGTGCTCGTGCGCAACTACGCGGGGCTCACCTTTTTTCGCGACCGCGGCGTGCCCGTCGTGGCCGATTTTTCCTTCAACGTGACCAACGAACTCTCGGCTGAGTTTTTCAGGGGCGAGGGAGTGGAACGGGTGACGGCGTCGTATGACATGAACCGCGAGCAACTGCTCGCCCTCGTGGCGGCGACGGATCCTGCCTGGCTCGAGGTCGTGATCCACCAGCGCATGCCGATGTTTCACATGGAGCACTGCGTGTTTTGCGCGGTGCTCTCGCCGGGCACCAACAAGACCAACTGCGGCCGCCCCTGCGACGACCACGTGGTCAAACTTCGCGACCGGATCGGCGTGGAGCATCCGCTCACGGCCGACGTGGGCTGCCGCAACACGCTCTATAACGCCGTGCCGCAGAGTGCGGCCGAGGCGGTGCCGGCGTTGCTTGCCCGCGGCGTGCGGCGGTTTCGCGTGGAGTTTCTCGATGAGCCGGCCGACGAAATCGGCCGCGTGGTGCGGGCCTACCGCGACCTGCTGGCCGGCATGCTCACCGGCCGCGAGGTGTGGACGCTGCTCAAAGCGGCCAACCGCGTCGGGGTGACGCGCGGGACGCTCGAAGAACGGCGAAACCCGCTCGCGATTTTGTGACGGTGGCAAGCGGGACGCTTGCCCCACGCTGGTTTCCCGGCCCGCTTCCGCAGGCCGGGAAACCGCGCTTGCCGAAGGATTGCCCCGGGCTTGGGCGAGCAATTGCGGAGTACTCGCCCAAGCCGGTGGGGCACCCTTCTGGGGACCGATGTGTCGGAACGTCTGTGGGTGCCCACCGCTGGTCGGAAGGTGGCAATTCGTGTGCCAGTTCGTGCAAGATTGCCGTAAGCCACGCCGCAGCCGCTGAACACGGCACTGCAGCCGAATGCGGATCGCCCGGCCCGCTCACTCTGCGGGCACTCCTTGTCGCGGAACCGGGCAGACTTTGTAGGACAGGCTTTAGCCTGTCACGACCAACGACAGGCTAAAGCCTGTCCTACAACGAGACCAACGACAGGCTAAAGCCTGTCCTACACTTACCAATACACGTAGTGCAGAAACTTCTCGCGGTCGGGCTTCGGCAGGGCGTCGACCTGTGGCACGACCCAGCGGTTTTCCTCGGTGTCGACGAGCATCTTGCCGTCGGCCCCGAAATCGACCGCCTGGCTCGCCGTCCAGCGGATCGTGAACGCCTGCCGGCCGACGTCGGTCTCCACATCGAAATCGACGTAGCCGTGGGCGAGCTTCGCGTCGTGCACCCGTTCGATGCGGCGCACGAGCGACCGGCGGGCGAGCGCCGTCCGCACCACGCCCTGGCTCTCTGCCGGCCAGTCGGCCAGCCGCCGCAGCATCCCGAGCTCGACCTCGTCGCCCGATTCGCCCCACCCGCGCACCGAGAGGAATTCGTCGGGGTGGCTCGCGGGAAACGTCTGCACCACGAAGATGCCGGCAGCGAGCGGAGCCCCGTCTTCGTGCAACTCGATCCGGCCGTGCTGCCCAATCGTGAAGGTGTGGCGGGCCGCGTCGAGCCAGCGGATGTCGCCGGTGCGAGGATTGTCCGGAGCCACGTCGTCGGCGGGCTTTTGCTCTTCCTGGGCGAGCAGCGTGTCGACTGTGGGCTGCTTCGAGACCTGCGTCTGGATGCGCACGAGCCGGGCATAGATGCCGTCGGCGGCGAGCAACTCGGCATGCGTGCCCTGCTCCACGAGCCGGCCGCGGTCGAAGGCGAGGATGCGGTCGGCGTTGCGCAGCGTGGAGAGC
>JBMLMS010000230.1:0-12036 GCA_049243925.1 Pirellulales bacterium | reverse complement strand
CGTGAGCCGAAGGGAATCCGCGTCACAGCCGTAACGCCATAGGCATCCTCTCGGCCTACGCCTCGGGCTTCCTGGTGGCGGGGTCGCCTTTGCATCCGTCTTGTTTTTGGTACGCTCCACCCCGGCGGCTGCTTCCAGGATCTGCACCCCGTGGTCAACGACGATCTTCTGCGGCGCGACGTGCGCCTCCTCGACGGCAAGCTCGACTCCGTCATCGTGGAGCTGGCTGGAGCCGACGCATCGGCGCTCGTGGCCGACATTCGCCGGCTCGCCCGTGAGCGCCGGGCCGGAGTCCACGACGCCGAGCGGGCTCTCGCCGCCCGGATCGAATCCCTCGACGTCGCCCAGGCCCGCGTCATCACGCGGGCCCTCTCCGTGTTTTTCGATCTCGTGAACATCGCGGAAGACCGCCAGCGAGCCCGCGTGCTCCGCGACCGCGAGCGGCTCAAGTCGCCGCAGCCCTTGGGCGAATCGCTCGGCGCCGGCATTGCCGAGCTGGCGGCCGCGGGCCTCTCGGCCGTTGAGGTGCAGGCTGCGCTCGACCGCCTCGCGATCGAGCTCGTGTTCACGGCCCACCCGAGCGAGGCGAAGCGGCGTTCGATCCGGGCCAAGCTCCGCCGCATGCGGCAGAGCCTCCAGGCTCTCGACCGCGACGATCTCCTGCCCCGCGAGCGGGCCGAGCACGAGAGCCACCTGCGCAGCGAGCTGGCAATTCTCTGGGAAACGGAGTTCTTGAAGGGCTCGCGGCCCACGGTGCTCGACGAAGTGGAGCGGGGCCTTTCGATCATGCCCCGGCTCTGGGACGCGGTGCCGCAGGTGCACGAGTCGCTCCGCCGTGGCCTCGCGGCGGCCTTCCCCGGCCACGTGTTCCGCGTGCCGCCTTTCCTCATGTTCGGCTCGTGGATGGGAGGAGATCGCGACGGCAATCCCTTCGTCACGGCCGATGTCACCGAGCGCACGCTCCTCCGCCTGCGGGCGGCGGCGATCGACGCGCATCTCGCCTGGTGCACCCGGCTGCACGACATGCTCACCACGTCGCTCCGCGAGGCCCATGGCGCTGATCCGCTCGAGCGGCAGCTTGCGGCGCTCGCCGCCGAGTGGCCCGACCTGCGGGCGGTGCTCGAGGGATCCTCGCCCCATGAGGCCTACCGCCGCTGGCTGCGGATGATCCACTTCAGGCTCGAATGCTCCGCCGCCGCGAGCCTCACCGATCCGCCCCTGCCCGGGGCCTACACCTCGAGTGCCCAGTTCGAGGCGGATGTCGCCGCGCTCGTCGAGTGCCTCGATCGCGACCACGGCCTCTCCGACGATTCGCCGGTGCGGCGCTGGCTCGATCTCGTGCGCACGTTCGGCCTCCACATGACGCGGCTCGACGTCCGCCAGGATGCCCGCGCCTATCAGCAGATCATGGCCGCGATCCTCGGTGCGGCGGGCATCGCCGACGCGGCCGCCCTGGCCGGCGACGACGAGGCCACGAAGGTGCGGGTGCTCACGTCGTCGCTCGGCAAGGTGGGCATGATTCCGACGGCCGGCCTCGAGCCACTCGCAGCCGACACGCTCGCGCTCTTCGAGGTCCTCCACCGGGCGAGCGTGCGGTTTGGCTCCGACTGTCTCGGCGGGGCGATCGTGAGCCTCACGCGGTCTCCGGCCGACGTGCTCTGCGTGCTCTGGTTGTGGCGTTGGGCCCAGAAGCAGGCAGCCGACCGTGGCGAGCCCGTCGCGGCCTCCGACATCGCGATCGTGCCGCTCTTCGAGAAGATCAACGACCTTCAGCACGCCCACGAGACGCTCGCCACGATCCTGGCCACGCCGGCCTACGCCGAGCACCTGGCCGGCCGAGGCCAGCGGCAGATCGTGATGGTGGGCTATTCCGACAGCACGAAAGACGGCGGCTACCTTGCCGCCTGCTGGGGCTTGCAGGCCGCCCAGAGCCGGCTGCACGCGGCGGCCGCGGCCCGCGGCGTGTCGCTCACGTTTTTTCACGGCCGTGGCGGGTCGCTCGGCCGCGGCGGCGGCCCGGCGGCCCGGGGCATTCTCTCGCTGCCCGCCGAAACGCTCGACGGCAGCCTGCGGCTCACCGAGCAGGGCGAGGTGCTCGCCGAGCGCTACGACGACACCGACATCGCCTGCCGGCACCTCGAGCAGGTCTCATGGGCCACGCTCGTGGCGGCAAGCGGCCGCCGGTCGGAACCCCAGCCTGCGTGGACGGCCCTCATGGAGCAGATGGCGGCGCGGTCGTACGCGGCCTATCGCGAGCTCGTCGACGAGCCAGGCTTCATCCAGTATTTCTCACAGACCACGCCGATCGACGACATCGAAAACCTACCCATCGCCTCGCGGCCCGCCCGCCGCCGCGGCGAGCGCACGCTCGATGACCTGCGGGCCATTCCCTGGGTGTTCGCCTGGACGCAGAGCCGGTGCATGATCCCGGCCTGGTATGGCCTGGGCACGGCGCTCACCGACGTGAAATACGACGACCGTCACGCCTGGCAGGTGATCTGCGACATGTATCGCCAGTGGCCATTCTTCCAAGCCACGATCGACAACGCCACGCTGGCGCTCGCCAAGGCCGACATGTACATCGCGCAGCGGTATGCGGAGCTGACGGCCGACGGTGACGTGCGGCGCCGCATCTGGCAGCGGATCGCTGCCGAGCGCGATCGCACGCGGCAGGCGATCCTCGACATCGTGGGCGGCGGCGAACTGCTCGCCACCACGCCCTGGTTTCAACGGTCGATCGAGGCCCGCAATCCCTCCATCGATCCCCTCAATCTCATTCAGATCGAATTCATGCGCCGGCGGGCGGCCGGCGGCCCCGATGCGGCTCCCGACGACGACCTCCGCGACCTCCTGCGGCTCTGCGTCCAGGGCATCGCCTCGGGCATGCGCACGACAGGATGATTTTTAGCCAACGACGACCCTTGCCGCCCCTCGAAAAGGGAGGCGAGGGGGTCGGCGAACGCTCGACGAGCATGGGGCCGCCGCGGCCCCCGCGAGGAGACTTTTGCCGCCCCCGAGCCGGCGCATGACTGAGAAGGACCAACCGATGCCCACCGCCGAAGACCTCGCCGTCAAATCGCTCGGCCCCTGCCGGATCGATTCGCCGCTCAAGCCGCTGCTCGAATCGCGCCGCACGACGGCCCACTACGTGGCTGAAGACGACCGCGTGTTCTTCCACGACACCGCCCGCCTCGCCGCCGAGAGCGGCTGTACGCTCGAGACGCTCCCCGGATTCGAGCCGGCAGGCCCGCGTCGGAGCATCTTCTTCGATCCCGCGAAGCTGCGGGTGGGCATCGTCACCTGCGGCGGCCTCTGCCCGGGGCTCAACGACGTGATCCGCGGGCTCGTGATGGAGCTCTCGCATCACTACGGCGTGCAACGGATCTACGGGTTTCGCAACGGCTACCAGGGCTTCATCCCGCGCTACGGCCACGACGTGCTCGACCTCACGCCGGCGGGTGTGAGCGCGATCGACGAGGACGGCGGCACGATCCTCGGCACCTCGCGCGGCAGCCAGGATCCCCACGAGATCGTCGACTGCCTTGAGCGGATGAACATCAACGCCCTGTTCGTAATCGGGGGCGACGGCAGCATCCGCGGGGCGATGCAGATCGCGGCGGCCGTGGCCGAGCGCGGGCAGAAGATCGCGGTCGTGGGCATCCCCAAGACGATCGACAACGACATTCCGTATATCGACCAGAGCTTCGGGTTTCAGACGGCGTTCGGTGAGGCGGCGAAATCGATCCGGGCGGCGCACGTCGAGGCCAAGGCATCGCCCAACGGCGTGGGGCTCGTGAAGCTGATGGGCCGCCATTCAGGCTTCATCGCCTGCTACGCCGCGCTCGCCGAGTCGGATGCCAACTACGTGCTGATCCCAGAGGTGCCGTTCGCCCTCGCAGGCCCCGGCGGCCTGCTCGACCATCTGCTCGCTCGCGTGAAGCGCAGCGGCCATGCCGTGATCGTGGCGGCCGAAGGCGCGGGGCAGGATCTGATCCCTGAGAGCGAGGCGGGCGTCGATGCTTCGGGCAACAAGAAGCTGGCCGACATCGGCCTGTTTCTCAAATCTCGAATCGCCGACCATTTCGCGGCTGCCGGGCTGGAGCTGAATCTCAAGTACATCGACCCGAGCTACGCGATCCGCAGCGTGGAGTCGAATCCGTATGACAGCGTCTACTGCCTTCGCCTCGCGCAAAACGCCGTCCATGCGGCGCTCGCGGGCCGCACCGAGACGGTGATCGGCCGCTGGCACGGCCGCTACGTCCACATCCCGATGGCGCTCGCCGTGAGCCACCGGAATCAGGTGGCGGTGAGCGGCGACCTCTGGCTCGCCGTGCTCGAAGCCACCGGACAGCCCCGCGTGTTTGCGTGATCCGAAGGTTCCGGCCAATCGTGGGCGTCGGAGTCACCTTTCTTTCCGATACGCACCGTCGCGAGTGCTCACTGTTTTTTTGCGTGCCGTATCACGTATCGGCGCAAAATTCCATCCATTCTCGCCTGCCATCCAGAACCCGTCGCGCGAAAAAACTCGATGACCTCAGGGCTGTAGCGAACGGAAACGAGCATCTTCTTTTGCTTTGCAGGCGGCCGCCCCCGTAACTTCCGCAGAGGCACCATCTCGCCGAGTTGCTTGGTCGTGAGCGGGGGCGCATCCGGATCGCGTTTGGCTGCCGCAGTGATCACACGATCTTCAGCAAAACTTGGCATCCGCACGGGTCGCTGCTTAGAGGTCTTGCGCATACGTTCTTACCTCCCGACGGTTTGCGCGACGCACGCTGATGATTCGTCGCACGTCATCGCGGTCCACGAAAACAACCACATACAGAACGCCGCCGCCGGGCACCAATGCGATGATTCGCTCCTCCTTGTAATCGAACCGTTCGTCGATTCGAGCGATCGCAGAATCCCAATCGAGTTCGGTCGCCACGCCCAGCGACACACCGTGTTTCACACGGTTTGATTCATCTTTCGTTGCATCAAACTGAAACCGTTGCATTTACTGTAGCTACAACAAGCAGCCTGGGCAACTTGCCTTGGTGGTATACGCAGGTATACTATGACTGATGAAAAACGGTGCCCGGCACCGAATCTGGCCAGCCGCCTCGGTCAGCTACGGTATAAAAAGGCATCCGAGCAAGCCCGAAGCGCGAGCTGAGGGAATCCGGCCGTGATCCTTCAGCCGCCCGCCCCATGACAAGCCTTCTCTGCTACCGCGTGCACGACCGCGCGCCGACGATCGTTCCAGCAGCCGCAGATCGGGCCTGGATGGATGCCACGCCCCAGCGGTTTGCCTACCGCTGCCTGCCCCTCTCGATCGCCAACAGCATGGGCTGGGAGCTGCGGCTCACGACACCGATCGTGGCGGAGTGGAACGGTGGCAAGGAACTCGCCGACATCACGGTGACGGGTGACGACGGCAAGCCGGTCGAATGGACTGCTTCGTCGCACTTCGGTAGCGGCGTGCTCACGTTTCAGACGGGCTATCTCTTCCGCACCGATCCCTCCGTGGCACTCTGGGTGCGCGGCGTGCCCAATAGGCCGAAGGACGGCATCGCCCCGCTGGAGGGTGTGGTCGAGACCGACTGGCTGTCGTTCACGTTCACGATGAACTGGATGTTCACGCGGCCGGGGCGGGTGCGGTTCGAGGCCGACGAGCCGTTCTGCTTCATCACTCCGGTCAACTACCGCGCCCTCGAAACGATCCGCCCCGAGATCGCGCCGATCGCAGCCAACCCGGAGCTGGCCGCGGCCTACACGGCCTATCGCGAGCAGCGGCTCGCATTCAATGCGCGGCTGGCGGCGAACGACCCCGACACGGTGGCGCAGGGCTGGCAGAAGTGGTACACGCGCGGTGAAACTCCGACCGGAGACAGCGGCAGCCCACTTCACATGTCGCACCTTCGGGTCGCGGCACCGGTCGAGCGAAGCCCTCGAACACCATGACGACCTCGGCCCCTGCCGCAGCCGGGCAGCCCGCGGTCGCCCGCCGCAACGCCGTGGTGCTATGCACCGACAAGCGGATGCTCGTGCCGGCGCTGTTCGTGGCCGAGGCCGTTCGCCGCCATGCCTCCGGCTCCGTCCCGTTCGACATCGTCGTCGTTGCGGAGCCGGGCACCACCGAGCCACGCGACCGCGACTGGATGGCGGCCCGAGGCCTGCTCCTGCACGAAAACGTCGACTACGACCGCTACCGCGGCGTGGGGTTCATCGACCCGCGGCTGAGCGTGGCGACACTCGTGAGGCTGCTCCTGCCCGATCTGTTCGCCGACCGCTACGACTCCCTGCTCTATCTCGACTGCGACCTCACGATCCACGCCGACGTCAGCCAATTATTTCGGCTCGACGTCAGCCCCTGGCCCGTGGCGGCGCAGCGGCGAGGCATGCTGTTCTTCACCCCGCTGCTCGCCGAGGAGGGCGCCGCCCACTTCGCGCGGCTGAAGATGACCCGGCCTGTCCGCTACTGCAACGCAGGCGTGATGCTCATCGACGTCGCCCGGTGGCGGGCCGAGAACCTGGCAGCCCGGTGCTTCGACTTTATTCGGGAAGACCCGGAGCGTTGCCGACTCATCGACGAGGACGCCCTCAACGGCGTGCTCGACGGCCGCTTCGCCTCGCTGTCGCCGGTGTGGAACATGATGCCGCCCCGACGCTGGATGACGGCCTTCTCGCGGATCATCGAGCCCGGCATCGTGCACTATGCGGGCTTCGACAAGCCCTGGAAACGCTTCGGGCACGACAAGCCTCTCTTCCCCGATCTCACGGCCTACCGGCTCTATCGAGAATTTCTGCGCGATTCGCACTGGCCCGACTGGCTCAGCCGGCAATGGACACTCGACGATCTCTCTCAAAACCTCGCGTCGGAGATGCGTTGGCTCGGCCGCCGGCTCGTGGGCAGCCGCGACCGCTGGTACAGGGCCCACGAACCGTCCGGGAGCCAGATCCGGTCGTACATGGCGGCGTTCGCCCGCCACTGCGCCGAAGAGCCGTTCATCGACGTCGAGCAGGGCGTGACGATCCGCACGCAGTGTGGCCTCCGCCCTGCCCGCTGACGGGCGAGGGCGCCGTTCACACCGGCACCTCGACAGCCCGTGGGCCCGATCGCTACCATAAGCGAGTGTCAGCCCGGTCGTCGTGCCGAATCCCCCTCCCTCCACACGTGAGGATCACCATGGCTGCTCCCCTCGGTCCCCCGCCGCCGCCGCCGCCCCCGGTCTGACCAGGCGTCTGCTAACGCATATCGATCGCCCGGAGAGCGTCGGCCAGACGCTCCCGGGCGATTTTTTGCGCCTGCTTGCGCAGGGGCCAAGGATCCTCGGCATACGGCCCGAGGAACGGGTTGGTGTTGATCTCGAACACGACCAGCCCGGCGGGCGTGACTGCGTGGTCGGCCCTGCCGAACTCGATTCCGGCGATCTCGAAGAGTGGTCGTAGCATCGGCTCGAAGCGATTGGTGGTGATCGCATCGAGTTCGTCGGCCGTCACGGCCTCCGTGAGGCATTCGTGCCGGCCGTGCTTCACGAGCCATTGGTCGTCGACGGCGATGTGCTCCACGACCATTCGCTCGCCGATCCGCCACGTGCCCCACTTCGCCCAGAGTGTGCCGGAGTAGGGTGCGTCCACTTTTTCGATCACGAGCAGCCCACGCAGCGGCATGCCGCCCATCCGAAACCGTGCCAGGGCTTCATCGAGCGCCGCCTGGCTTTCATACAGCGTCGGCTCGGGCGTCTCGTGGTCGTCTTCGGTGCGAATGAAGACGGGAAAGCGCTCCGGGCGTGGGAGCGTGTCGGCGCGATACACGCGAATCGGATTGAGCCCGCGATCGTGGAGCACGGTCAAGAGCTCGGCCCGGCTGAGCACTCGCGCCGGATCATTCAGGCAGCGGACCCCAAGATCGCCGAGCCGGCGATAGAGATCGGCGGCGGCCCGCAGCAGCTTGGGCGAAAGCCGCTCGATGTCGGTAAACACGTGGGTCGCCTGCGACACCGGGACGTTGCCCGCTCGGAGGTAGTCGCTGTACGAAGCGACGCGGAGCTGCGGCACCGGAAAGCCGAAGCTGCCGTCGACCAGACTCTTGAGTGTGTAGCCGTGGCCGGGAGCGGTGAGGACGATGATCATGTCCCAGAGTCTACGATACGAAAGCGATACGCTCCCGAACCCACGTCCACGACTACGTTGCCATCTTCCATGCCCACGGCTGTCACGCCTGGGATTCCGCCGGCGAGCTGCCGGCCGCCCTCGGTGACGTCGCCCACGGCGCGGGCGGGCACGTACACGCGGGCGGTCGTGTTCGCCGGGATCATCACGTCCATCACGATCGTGCCGCCCTCGCGCTTCCAATGGCTCGAGATCGGGCCGCGCGGGCTGTCGTAGTCGGCCTTCACCCAGTCGATCGGCGGGCCGTCGGGGTTGCTCGACCGCGCCGGAATCCGCGGCCGGATCAGAATCCGCCCGTGTCCGGGCTCGAGCGTGTCGATGCCGGCGAGCGTGCGGTAGGCCCACTCCATCACCGCCCCGAAGGCATAGTGGCTGAAGCTGTTCATGGCGGCATTGTTTGCGCCGGTTGTCCCCTCGAAGCCGTGCTCCTTCGTGAAGCTGTCCCACCGCTCCCACACGGTGTTGGCCCCCTGCTCCACCTCGTAGCCCCAGCTGGGAAACCGGCGGCTCTGAAACAGGCGGCAGGCGAGGTCGTGGTGGCCGTGCGCCGAGAGCACCGGCAGGAGCGCCTTCGTGCCCAAAAATCCGGTCGCCATCCGGAAGCCGTTGGTCTCGATCCGCTTCACGAGCTGCCCGGTCACCACGGCCACGCGATCCGGCGGCACGACTCCGGCGTCGAGCGCGAGCACGCAGGCCGACTGCGTCTCCACGGCGAGCGTGCCGTCGGGCTTCACGTACTGCCTGGCAAACGAGGCGGCGAGGTCGGCGAACCGCTTCCGGTAGGCCGCCGCCGCGTCTGCCTTCCCGAGCGCCCCGGCCATCTCCGCCATCATGCGGGCCGACTGGGCGTGGGAGCAGAGATCGATGAACGCGACCGGCGTGTTCTCGTTGACGTTGAGCCAGTCGCCCCACGGATTGCCAGCCTCCACGCCCTCGAGCTGTGGGTCGAGCCGCGCTCGCCAGTCCATGAACCTCACCATCGACTCCCAGTGCCGCTCGACGAGCCGCCGGTCGCCATACACCCGCCACATCGTCCACGGGCAGATCACGCCGGCGTCGGTCCAGGCCGTGCCGAATCTGGCTCCCGGCTTGCCGTGGGCGAACGGATAGGGGCAGTAGTCGGGATACGCGCCGGCGGCGGAGCCTGATCGCAGCTGTGCCTCGCGAACGTCGTCGATCCACTTCGTGAAGAATGCGGCGACGTCGGCGTTGAACGTCGCCGTGCGTGCGTAGATCTGGGCATCGCCCATCCAGCCGAGCCGCTCGTCGCGCTGCGGGCAGTCGGTTGGCACCTCCAGGAAATTCGCCCGCTGCGTCCAGCGTGCATTGCTGGCAAACCGCGTCAGCACATCGTCGCTGCAGGCGAAACCGCCCGCAAACGGCATGTCGTTGTGGAGCACGAGCCCGGTGAGCGTATCGAGCGGCGGCACAGCGCCCCCGGGCAGCCCCGAGACTTCGACGAACTGAAACCCGTGATATGTGAACCGCGGCCGCCACGTCTCGGCGGTGCCCGGCCCCTCGTCGCCGCCGCCCTTGCACACATACGTGTCGGTGGCCCGGGCCTTGCGCAGGTTCTCCGTCATCAGCCGGCCATCGGCGTGGAGCATCTCGCCGTAGCGCAGCGCGATCGTGGTGCCCGCGGGGGCAGTCACCTTCAGTTCGACGATCCCGGCGAAGTTTTGCCCCATGTCGAAGATGAACACGCCCGGGCGGATCTCCTTCACCGACTTCGCCGCGAGCGCCATCGTCACCCGCACCGGCTGGGCCGCATAGCCGTCGATCACCTTCGGCTTCACGAAGCCAAACTCACGTTCCTCCTGCACGCCCGGCTCGAAGAAGGGCGCCTTCACGGAGCCGGTGTCAGCCGCGAGCACGGCGTTGTTCCACACGGCGGCGTCGGGCTCGAATGCGGCCGTGTCCCACCCCGGCAGTTCGCGGCGGGCGTCGTGCACCTCGCCCATGAGGAAGTCAGCCTCACGGATCGGCCCCTGATCGGTCACCTGCCACGATGCATCGGTGACCACGCTCTCCCGCGAGCCGTCGGCATATTCGATGTTGAGTTGGCCGAGGAGCGCGGGCGTCTTGCCGTAGATGTTCCGCCCGGTCTTGTGCGGACCGTAGCCCACAAGGAGGCCGTAGCCCACGTAGCCTGCATACCAGCCGTCGGCCACGGTCGCGCCGAGGCAATGCTGCGCCCCAGGCTCGGCTTTCTGGAACGCCGCCGTCACGTCATGCGTCCGCGAGGGCACCCGCTCACGGTAGTCGGTCCACCCGGGCTCGAACTCATGGTCGCCGACCCGCCGCCCATCGAGCGACCACGCCACGAGCCCCAGGGCAGTGCCGTGGAGCACGGCGCGCTTCACCGGCTTCGCGGTGGAAAACGTCTTCCGGTAGTGGCGTGCAGGGGGCAGGTGGAGCCGCGTCGGATCGGTGTGCAGCGGCGCGGGATCGGCCGCGCTGATCCACGTGCCCTTCCACTCCGCCTGGTCGAAGAGGCCGGTCACCCACGAGGCGACATCGCTCCAGGGCGATTCCTTTCCGTCCTTGCTCCACACCATCGCTTTCCAGAACACGCGCTGCCCGCTCGCGAGTGGCTTCCCCGCATACTCGACGCCGAGCGTTTCGCCTGATTCCACGCGGCCGGTGTCCCAGAGATCGGCCTTGCCGGGCGCGAGCAGCTCGGGGCTCGACGCGGCGAGAATCCGATAGGCCGTCTGCCACTGGCCGCGTTCCCCGGAGAAGATCACCCACGAGAGCCGTGGCGTTCGCGTCACGAGCCCCTCCGGCTCCTCGCACCACTCGCAGCGGAGACCAGTGGCCACGATCCCCGGCTGCGGCCGGCCATCGGGCGTGAGTGGCCCCGTCCACGTATCATCAGCCACCGCGCCCACGGCGCATGCGAAAAGCCAGGCGAAGAGCGTTCCGCAACGCTGCATCACTCCACCTTCATCCAGAAGGGAGCCGCGGCGAACCACACGATCGTCGAGACGAGCATGATCTGCTTCACGGCCTCGAGGGGCAGCGCCTTCGCCAGGAACAGAGCCGGCGGCACGATCGTGCCGGCCAGGGCGGCGAGGCCGCAGATGCAGGCGATGGTCTTCATGCTCTCCCTCCGATCGCGGCTGTCTGGCGTTTCGAGAGCACCACATAGAGCAGTCCGCACGCCACCGCGCACGGCAGAGGCAGATACGACGCAAACACGCCGTGGACCCGGTAAAGATACATCGCGACGGCCACCGGCACGAGCCACGCCACGAGCACGTTGGTATTGAACGACCAGCCGTGATGCTCGGCCGGATCGCGTTCGATGCCGAGCCGGTCGGCGAGGAAGTGATCGACCACGATGATCGCCCCGATCGGCGCGAGCACGGTGCCATAGAGCCCCACGAACGAAAGCAGATTCATCGCGAAGGCCGGGAAGATGCCCGCCGCAATGCAGAGCCCGCCGGCGAGCAGCGTGGCCGCCGTCCGCGGAAGGCCCGGGATCATCCCCTGGAAGGCGAGCCCGGCCCGGTAGATCGTGGGATTCGCCGTCGTCCAGCCGGCGATGATCACGCAGATCAGGCCCGCGTGGCCGACGGCATCGTTCACCATCGTGCCGGGATCCTTCCCCACGGTCGGATCGACCCCATGCACCCGCACCCAGTAGATGAGCAGGAGCGCCGCGCAGATCCAGGCGACGTAATGCCCGAGGAACATCCCGGCGGCGCTCGCCCAGCCCGCGCTCGGCTTCTTGGCGAACCGGAGCACGGAGAGATCGGCCATCCCGAGGTGCATCGCTGCGTTGCAGAACCACGAGAAGCACACGACGCCCAGGAAACTGATCTTCTGCTCGGTGCCGGCGGGCGGCGTGAGCAGCGCCCAGACGTCGGTCGTGCCGAGTTT
>JBMLMS010000229.1:0-5820 GCA_049243925.1 Pirellulales bacterium | reverse complement strand
GCCGTCGCCGTAGGTGACGATGAAGGTGTCGCCCTTCACGTGCTGCTCGACCCGCTTCACGCGGCCGCCGGTCATCGTGTCGACGCCAGTGTCGGCGAGCGTCACCTCGAAGTCGAAGGGCTCGCTGTTGCCGTGGTACCACACCTGCCGCCGGCCGCCGACGGCCACAGTGCAGTCCTGCGTCATCGCCTCGTAGTTGAGGAAGTAGTCCTTGATCATGCTCCCCTTGTAGCCGAGGCAGAGCACGAAGCGATTGAGGCCGTGGTGGCCGAAGAGCCGCATGATGTGCCAGAGGAGCGGCCGGCCGCCCACCTCCACCATCGGCTTGGGGCGGTACTCCGTCTCCTCACGCATCCGCGCGCCCTGCCCACCGCAGAGAATGACGACGTCCATAGGGGCGAAATTCCTCTCCAAAAGCCAAGTCTACCACGCGTTTTTTGCCCGGCTTCGTTCCGCCGATACCAACTCAAAACCGGCAGTGGCCTGATGGCCCCGTTTCGTCCTGAGGCCGACGCCATCAGATCCTCGCCTGCCGTTTCTGGCGGTCGACAAGGACCAGTACGGGAGATATACATGCGTTCACGTTTGTCAGCCGTCGTCGGCTTGCTCGGCTACTGCCGGAAGTGGATATTTGGGTATCGAGGATCCGAACGGAGAGCATTCGCCAATGGTCAGCCTCACGGAAATTCGCAACCGTCTCCAGCTGTCGTTCACGCCTGACCAGGCGGAGCTCATCGCCAACCTGCACGTGGAAATGCACGACCAGCTTGTCACGCGGCACGACTTTACGGAACTCAGGGGCGTGGTCGAGCAACTCGCGAAATCCCAGCAGCGGACGGAGAAGCGGGTCGAGGAGTTGGCAGAGTCCCAGCACGAGCTGGCAGAGGCCCAAAAGCGCACGGAATATGCGATCAAGGATCTCGCGAAGCAGGTCGGGGGGCTGGCGGCGACGGCTGGTGGCAACCTCGAGGCCTACGCGAGCGAACGGATCCCCGAGGTGCTCGCCGAACGCTTTGGGTTCGTGATGGAGTCATGCGGCAGCGAGTCGATCGAGGTGGAAGGCACGTTACGCGAATTCGATGCCGTTCTCCGGGGCACGATCAATGGCCGGTTGGTCGTCGTGCTCTGCGAGGTGAAGACGAACATCTCCGAATCGGAGGTCCGCGGATTCCTGCGGGTGGTCGATCGCGTGCGGCCTGTGATCGCGAAGGAGGCGGGCGGAGCCGAGGTGCGGCCGCTCTTCTTCGGCTATCGAGCCGCCGTGGTCACGCAGAAACTGATCACCGACAGCGGCGCGTGGCTCGCCTTCCCGCGAGGTCTCGTGGCCGCGGCCTAACCGTCGGTGAACGTGCTTGCCCGGATGAAGCTGGCGATCGATCTGCCGAACGACCTCTTTATCGCGGCCAAGAAACGCACTGCCGGCCCGCGGCCGGCAGCTCATGGTCCCAGGGTGCCGATCGGAATCACGGCCACACCGTCTGGACGGACATAGCCGTAGCCATTGCCCGTGATCACCACTAGCGCGGCGGGATCCCCACATTTTTTCGTGTCGATGCGGCCGGCGAACGTGCGGAGGGCGGCAGCTGCTTCGTCGATCTGCGATTGGCCCAGCTTCACCTCGAACGCCGCCCAGCGGCCGTCGTGGCATTCCACGATTGCATCGACCTCCAGGCCTGTGTTGTCGCGGTATTGGAAGACTTCGGCATCCGCCGCCTGTGCGAACACGCGCAGGTCGCGCACCACGAGCGACTCGAAGAGAAAGCCAAACCATTCCATGTCGGTCAGAATTCGGTCCGGCGTCGCCCGCAGGCAGGCTACGGCGAGCGAGGGATCGACGAACCGACGCTTCGGGCCCGAACGCAGCCGAGATCGTGACCGCAGATGCGGCGCCCAGGCCGGCTGGTTCTCGACGACCATCAGTCTTTCGAGCGCATCGAGATAGTCGCGCACCGTCTCGTCATGAAGGCCCGTGTCGTCGGAACCCGCATCGGCAGCCAGTGTCGCCGCGCTCGCATAGGTCGATTCATTCCGGGCGAGCGAACGGAGCAATCGGCCGATCCGCACGGGATCGCGGCGCACGCCGTCCACACGGGAGATGTCGGTGCGGCGAATCTCTTCGACATAGTCTCGGACCGCTGCCAGCGTCGCCGCGGGCGATTTGCCTAGGTTTGCAGGCCAGCCTCCCAGGGCGACCAGTTCGGCGATCTGGATGATCGTCAGGCCGGGGTCGGCCGCCCGAGGCATGGCTCCGTCAAGAACAGCGGCGAGCGAAATGGAGCCCTTGGCGACGCCTGACTCGAACAGCGTCATGGGCCGCATCCGCACGCGGGCGAGCCGGCCTGCGCCGGTGTGTCTCGTGACGTCGTCTGCCGGCATGGCGGACCCTGTCAGGATGAACTGCCCCGGCTTCCGGCGGGCGTCGACGGCCCGCCGCACGTGATTCCAGATCGCCGGCACCACCTGCCATTCGTCGATGAGTCGCGGCGTGGCACCGTCGAGCAGGAGCGCAGGCTCGATTTCAGCGGCCCTTCGGGCCTGCTCATCGATGTCGAGCCGCACCTCGCTGCCCGCCATGGTCTCGGCCGTAGCCGTCTTGCCGCATGCCTTGGGGCCCTCGATCACCACCGCTCCGGCGGATTCAAGCCGCGACCGCAGCTCCTGCTCGACGATCCGGCGTCGGTACGCAGTCGTGGACATGCAATGATTAGAACCGACTTTTTGCAACGCCTCCAGCCGGCCTTTTGCAAACCCCTCGAGGCAGCCAGAAGAGCCGCCGCGTGCCTTTGACGCCGCAGGTAGTATGACATAACATCATACCAGGAGGCAGGCCATGAGTCGCGCGAAAGTCGCCGTGTCGCTCGAGGAGACCACGCTCGGGCGGTTGGATCAGTTGGTGAAGAACGCCGTCTTCCCGAGCCGCAGCCAGGCGATCCAGATCGCCGTTGAGGAAAAGCTCGAGCGGATGGAGCGGAGCCGTCTGGCTCGCGAGTGCTCCAAGCTCGATCGCGGCTTCGAGAAGGCGCTGGCCGAGGAGGGGATGACGGAGGATCTCTCAACATGGCCCGCATACTGAGAGGGGAGGTTCGCTGGGCGGACCTGAACCCCGCGCGCGGTCGTGAGCAGGTGGGGCTCCGGCCTGTGTTGATCCTCAGCCAGGACGTGTTCAACGACCGCTCCGGAACGGTCATCGCGATGGCCCTCACCAGCCAGCCGCAGAAAGCGGGCTTTCCGCTGACGCTGGAGCTCCAGGGAAAGCATCTGCCCAAACGATCGTGGGTGAAAATCAGCCAGATTCGGACGCTGGCCGTGGAGCGGGTGGGAAAGAGCCTCGGGCGGGTCGCGCCGGAGGAACTCGCGAAGGTCATTGAAGGCCTGAGCGAAATCATCGGCGATTGAGAACGTCATGCCTTCCACCAAACCCACGATCGGGATTCTCACCGGCGGCGTTGGCGAGATCGTGGCTGCTGAGTGACCGTCGCCGGGGGGCTGCCGCCGGAGTGGACGTGGTCGACCGCGAGGGCCTGAGGCCGCAACGCCGTGACGGCCTTGACAAGTAGTGTAAAAATGTTCAGTATTTGAGTTCCGGCTTGCCGGAGTTGACCATCTATTCCAAAAAGGGAATAATCTGGTGGCGGAGTTTGCCGATGGCGAAAGGCGGCCGAAGCCGCTCGAATGGCTCGGCACCTCAAAGGAAGACATGACCGGATTTCCGGGCCCCGTACGGCGGGAGTGCGGGTACGCCTTGTACCTGGCACAACTCGGCGTGCGGGGTGTGATTGTTAAGACTCTCAAGGGGTTCGGAGGAGCGAGCATCCTGGAGATCGTCGTACCCTATCGTGGAAACGCATTTCGAGTTGTGTACACCGTAGCCTTTGACAAGGCCGTATTCGTGCTACACGCCTTCCAGAAGAAATCCAAGAAAGGCGCTGCGACCCCTCGGCGGGATATCGAAGTGATCCGTCGCAGGCTCGCGGCTGCAGCAGCAGCCTATTGCGCACTCTACGGGGAAGATTGAGAATGGCATCGGAACGAATCCGTCGAAGTAGTGGTAATGTGTTTGCTGATCTCGGGATCCGGAACGCAGATCAGTATCTCGCGAAGGCAAAACTTGCCGCACGAATTCTCGAGATCGTCCGTGGCCGGCGACTTACGCAGTCGGCGACCGGTAAGCTCCTTGGGATCGGGCAGCCCAAGGTGTCGGCGCTCTTGAGGGGACGGCTCGACGGCTTTTCCAGCGACCGACTCTTCCGATTTCTCAACACCCTCGGGTGCGACGTGCAGATCAGCGTGTCGAAGCCGCGTCGTGGAGGGTATGGGTTGGTGAAAGTGAAGGCGGGTTGATAGTGGGAGCGAACGTTCGCTGGGCGGACCTGTGGACCCACGACGGCAACTTTGTGAAAATCCCAGACCTCGTGATCCGTGATCCACTGAGCCGCACGTAGGCTGGCATGCCCCCCTCCAAGCCCACGATTGGCATTCTCACCGGCGGTGGCGATTGCCCCGGGCTCAATGCCGTGATCCGGGCGGCCGTGAAGAGCGCGGTGCGGCTCGGCTACGACTGCGTGGGGTTTCTCAAGGGCTACGAGGGGCTCGTGGACCCGGTGGCCTACATGCCGCTGGATCTCGCCAACACGGCCAACATCCTGCTCCAGGGCGGCACGATCCTCGGCTCGACGAACAAGGGACGATTCTCGGCCCTCGTGGGCGAAGGGGCCCGCGTGCAGATCGATCCTCAGCTGCTCGCCGCTGCCGGCGAGACGGTGCGGCAACTCGGGATCTCGGGGCTCATCTGCATCGGTGGCGACGGCTCGCTCGCGATCGCCCAGCAGCTGTATGAACACGGCATCCCAGTCGTCGGCGTGCCCAAGACGATCGACAACGACCTCGGCTGCACGGCGTTTACGTTTGGGTTTGACTCGGCCGTGGCCTGCGCCACCGACGCCCTCGACCGGCTCCACACCACCGCCGCCAGCCACGAGCGGATCATGGTGCTCGAGGTGATGGGCCGCCACGCCGGCTGGATCGCCCTCCACGCGGGCATCGCCGCCGGCGGCGACGTGATCCTGATCCCCGAAATTCCGTGGACGTTTGACGGCGTCTGCCAGAAGGTGCTCGAACGCGAGCGCGAAGGCAAACGCTTCACGCTCATCGTGGTGGCTGAAGGGGCCCGGCTGCCCGACGGCGGCCTCGTGCATGACGGCGGCGGCACGGCGAGCACCGAGCGGCGGCAGGTGAAGCTCGGCGGCATCGGCGAGATCGTGGCGAACGAAGTGGCCGGCCGGCTGAAGCGTGAGGTGCGGGCCCTCGTGCTCGGCCACCTGCAGCGGGGCGGCACGCCGACGGCCTTTGATCGCGTGCTCGCCACGCAGTTCGGGGCCCATGCCGTGCGGCTCGTGCACGAAGGGCGGTTTGGGCAGATGGTGTGCTACCGCCCGCCCGATATCACGAGCGTGGCGATCTCGCAGGCGATCAGCACGCCTGCCACGATCGACCCACGGCACTCGGCCGTGCAGGCCGCGCGTGCCCTCGGCATCGGGTTCGGCGACGGCGTGGACTCGAGCCCGTTTGCGTGATGGCGCACCCGCCCCGTGGCTGCCGCAACGCGCCCTTGACGGCCCTGGCGAGAAGTGTACATAATTACACGTATTGCTCTGCGGCAGACGGTGATCGACCATTCACGAGGTACGATGTGCCTGCTCGAATCGGAGGCGACACATGGCGTCGACTTTTGTCACTGGCGGCTGCGGCTCTGCCACCGCGGAGGATCTGCTGGCCGCAGGCGATATCGGCCCCTGCGAACTCGTGCGGGGAGAGATCGTG